>JAYVTL010000122.1:0-10072 GCA_043788845.1 Candidatus Uhrbacteria bacterium | reverse complement strand
GGCCGTAGGATACTGTCTTGTGCATACGCTTTTCTTACTGTCGAAGAAAAGCAGTTGGCGGAAAAAGCTCTTGGTACTTTAGATAAAGAATATGAACCCGAGCCGTCATTCAGTATGGGTCGAGGGGGTATGGTCGTTGCTCAAGCTCCTGGAGGAGATGGGGCTTGGAGAAGATCAGTGAGTGAAATTGTTCAGTCTTTAAAGACAGAATGGTCACCACAAGTGTTAAAGGAAACTTATCAAGATAAGGATGACCACGATTTTCTTCGTCCAACGAATGCAGAAGGCGTTGGAGATCGTTTGAAAAAAGAAATGGAATTGCGTTTGCCAGAGTATCTGAGTCAAGCGCAATCTTTCTTTGATCGAGAAGGTTTGCATCCTCATTACACATACTCCTACCTACGGGGCGTATCTGATTTGTTAAGAGCGGACAAGATTCCAATTGGAACCGATCTATCGGGAGTTCTTGGGTTAATGGAGGCTATCCATCAATCTGGCACGGCTCAACCCTTTCAAGAGGTAGAAAATAAAAGAGAGACTTCAGGATGGTTGGGTTCCTGGAATGCGGTACACAGTTCAATGGCGGATACATTAAAGGAGATCCTCAAAGGAGAGGATGAGAAGCTATTGGTTAATTTTAGTACCGTGCGCACGACCCTTGTTAGTCTATTGGAGTATTTACTGGGGCATAAAGATCCAGAACCAAAAGATGAACAGATTGAAACCGCAAAGTCTAGAACAAAGTCTCCGACAGATGTGGACTACGTAGTTACTGACCCCTACACCAATGCTATTAATTCTGTTCGCGGGAAAACGTTTCAATCCCTCATAGCTTTTATATTTTATGACGGTAAGCGTTTAGAGAAAACGGGTGAAGGAAAAAAGATTGATGCGGATGTTAAGGAGTTATATGAACAAGTTCTTAGAAGGGAAAAAACACGTGCGTTAATGTTTTTGTTTGGGCATCATATATCAACGATTTATTATCGAGATACAGATTGGCTGCATCAGATGTTGCCTTTAATTTTTAACAGGGATACGGATAAAGAGCATCTTTATCTTGCGGCGCTAGAGGGATACCTCGCTAACAATCTATTTGGAGAGATCTTTTTTGATCCGTCGTTTCAGGAGATATATAAACAGGCAATTATTAATCCTCCGAAGAAAGATAACAGACGATATTTCAGAGATCCTGAGGATGGATTGGCGACACATCTCGCGCTAGCTTTCATTTATTTTTATGATGTATTTGGGATTGACCATCCTATATTCCAGCTTTTTTGGAAGCATTCGGATGATGAAGGCAAAGGTGAGTTTATAGGATTTTTTGGGCGGAGCTTTATCTCGGGTAGCAATCGTGACGCAGATGCTTTTCTTCAAAAGAATCCAAAGGTTCTAGATAAGATGAAGGGTTTTTGGGATTGGGCAATTCTCAACTGCTCTGAACCAGAACCGTTGTCGCAGTTCGATTTTTGGATGAACCCAGAAAAAAAACTCTTTGATTTGAAATGGCTTGCGGAGCAGATTAAAAAAACTTTAGAAAGGACTAAGGGTGGTATTGATTGGGATTACGGTCTCACCCGTTATGTAGTAGAGATGGCAAGGATTGCCCCTAAAGATACTTTGGACATCCTTCGTCTGCATATTTTAGAGGCAGGGGTGCACGGTGGCGTACTGCGCACTATGTATCTTCGGGATGAGTGGGTTGAGGCTTTGCGGATACTTCACGATACTCCTGATACGCAATCAGGAACTGTTAAGCTGATCGACGATCTCGTACGGGATGGCGGTAGTGCATTCTGGAAGCTCAAGGACATCCTTACTGAGGATTGATAAAATTATTCAAGGGCTCAATATATTAAGGTTATATGCTTAGTAAAGAGGCTATAGATGAGTTCAAACAGATCTGGAGAAGTGAGATAGGTTCTGATATTACCAATGAAGAGGCGCTAGAGTCTGCTACGAGTCTCATAACTTTGGTGAGTGAAGCCTATAAAGCGATACCCAGCCAACCCAGACTACCAAAATCTTAAGTGAGGCGGCGGAGTGGCTCACTGGAGCGTGTAGAGGCTGCTCCGGCCATTTGGATGGAGCCCCCTTAGGCCACCTGGAGAACGTTTTGCCAGACCTGGAGCTCTTCTATGAGTTGGTTCCAATTGGCTCCCACGAGCTCTACCATACAAAACACCCATCAACCGATGGGTGTTTTGTTATTACGATTTTATTCTTGAAAGCATTACTTCTGTGACGAATGCGAGAGGAAATATTAAGATAAGTATGGAAGCGATGAAGCGCAGCGCAAAAGATTTATTGCGGATCCAGTCCATCAAGATGAGCATGGATACATAATACAGAATCGTGCATACGGCCACGGCTGCTCCCACCGGAATAGCAGCAAGTTCGAGATTCGAATTTACAGAATAGAACGGCCATAGTGCGCCAAGAAACGGTTGAGCGATGACGCCGAGTACAGCTCCTGACCAGCCGCCGATTGTGCGTAGCCATGTCGGGTCATTGGCAATTTGGTACCAGACGTAAAAGGGATAGCGGACTGTCATCACGAAAGCCGGAAAGAAAATGATACACAGCCAAAATCGGCGAGTTTTCATGAGTTTATCCAGCTTGAACATGAACATTTTTATAGTGTAGTTGAAAATCTACAAAACAAATAGTCATTGATAAGCTTTAGAAAAACCTTGTGTTTAAGCCATTTTTTTCTTATCAGACTTAAGCCTTCTCGCATTGACAAAAAACCCATTTTATGATATTTTCCTTGGTCATCCTGACCCGCTCGGCTTTGGTGAGCCGTGGGTACTTTGAAAATTTAGACAACACTATGGGAGGTAAGAATGATTGACCTCGACGAAGAGACAGGCGATGATGACGAAGGTTGTGGGCATCCGGAATGCGAGGAGATCTCGGCGCGGCTCAAAGTGATCTCGGAGACGCATAGCTTTGCGGAGTACGAGGAAGCTCTGTACACGCTCGGCTATTGCGCGCCGCGTCACAGCGACGAAGCGGATTACGGCGATATGCCGATCAATGCAGAGAAGTGGATTGATCCACAGACTATGCCGGAGACGGCGAGGCGATTGCGTCAGCAGCGAAACGATGCGCGCTTGGCTGAAGAGGCTGCGATCCGGGAAGAAGAGGATGCTGAAGTCAGGAAAGAGATGGAACAGGATCGACTCCTCGACCAACACTTGATTTCCGAATGGGAAAAACTTATGAGCGAAGCTGAAAAGCGTGAGCTCACCAAGACGGAAAAACGAGATGTCTTTTACCATGAACTTCACTTCGGTGGACGCGACAAATTGATCGCGCATCGTGATCGAAACCAAAAACAGAAGTCCTAAACTTCACACAAAAAAAGGAGGTTCACATGCGCAAGCTATTTGTTTCTTTCACTGCTTTGCTCCGTGCTCTCAAAGAGGGCTTGGTCACCGAGGGCGATCTCGCCTCGGGTCTGTTCTATTTTGGGTGTGCTCGTGAGCACGCGCTCGATCCGTGGAAGGGTGAGACCAATGAGGTACATTGGTACTTCAAGGATAATCCGGAGCAGGGGCGAGTCGTTCATGGCCAAATCGTCGCCGCGATCTTGCTGGGCGAGAGCGACGGTCGTGTCATCTGGCGGACTCGTGATAGTCGCCAGTCCTACGAGGAGCTCAACAGTTTGCTGGTGAAGCACGACGTCGGTAGCATCTCGTGCGATGATTTTCGCGCGACCAACGGCCCGTACTGTTACCCTGGTGTAGTGGATCGTGTTACGGAGGCCAACCTCCAGTTGCAGGTCGTCCATTAGTACTCGCGCACCCGCGCGGCAAAGAGCATACCCGACACGTAAAAGCGCAAGCGCTCTACGTGTCCCGCTCATGCCGTCCGGGTGCGCTCTTTTTTTCTGCGTAAATGGATTAACAATGCTTTAAATATATGGCAGCGGTATAAAAGAGATATGTTGATACCAATTGAAAAACCGAAGTTGGTGATGTCGCATGATGAGCTTCAAATCCTAGAATTATTTCGGAAGCTGCGAAGGAGCGAAAAGAGATTGGATTTTAAGGAGTAATTCTCGCCTTATGTTAGCGGAATATTGGGTAAAACCCTTGTTGGCTGTAACGTTGTGTGATATCTTTTGTATTACTAATAGCTATGAAAAAACAGGCTCAACTCTTGTTTGCTTGCGTGTCACTTCTCGCTTTTGTGGGAGGTTTAGCGCCAATGGCTGCTTCGGCGGCTACGACGAGCTCAAAAGCTCCGCTCGTCAAGAAAGCTACCAAGAAAAAGAAACGTCACTACTATCGTATGTCGGTGTCGGCGATTCCGGGGAAGGATGAGCATATTGATTTTTCAGATCCAACCTCACGGTGTTTGACGGTGGGGATGAAGGCCCTGCATGCAGCTACGGTGAAAAAGATGGATGCCGATATCGCGGCACATCCTGGGAATGCGAGTGTGGCGTTGACCTATAAGGAAAAGATTGGTTTGGTGTGGTCAGCTATGGAACAACCGTATTGTGGCTTTGGGAGTCGTGGGTTGGCAGCAGTGACTCATTCTTATGAGAAGTCCGTTGAACGGATTCGTGCAGAATACCTTGCTGGTGTGAAATAAGATCAAAGAAAAAAATCTCTCCGTTGTGGAGAGATTTTTTTATTGGCGAGACTTTTTTGTTTAGCTGGCGGCGATGATATTTTCTTTATAGTGGAAGTAGGTGAGCTTTCCAAGTTCGGTGAGGATGATATAGCCAATCAGAATGCCAAAGATGGGGAGATACATGCTTTGACCAATTGGGACGAAGCCAAAGGTGGTGCCAAAGTCCGATTCGACGATGGCGATACCAGTGAGGATGGCGAAAGCAGAACTGAGCAGGATGAGGGGGTTGGGGAGATTCTTGAGTGTGAATTGACGCGAGCGGAGCAAGGAAATGATGACGATTTGGGTTAGCATGGATTCAATGAACCAACTGGAGCGAAAGGTTGCGACATCGGCGTGGACCACGAAGAGGAGGATGGCAAAGGTGACATAGTCGGCGAGACTTGAGATAGAACCAAAGAAGTACATGAAATTTGAGATTTGATGAATATTCCATTTTTTTGGTTTCATTAAATCAGCATCGGCCACATTGTCGGTGGAGATGGATAGCATGGGAATATCATTGAGCAGGTTCATCAATAAAATTTGCGCGGGGAGGAGGGGAATGAACGGCAAGAGTAAGGCAGCGCCAGCGACCGATAACATATTGCCAAAATTGGAGGAGATGGTGCAACGAATATAGGTGCGGGTATTGATGAAGGTGCGGCGACCTTCGCGAATGCCTTCGGCGAGCACGGAGAGATTTTTTTTGAGGAGAATGACACTGGCTGCTTCTTTGGCGACATCGGTGGCATCGTCGAAAGAAATACCGACGTCGGCGGCGCGTAGGGCTGGGGCATCGTTTACGCCATCACCCATAAAGCCGACGGTGTGGTTGGCATGTTTGAAGGCTTGAATGATGCGGAGTTTATGTTCCGGGGTGATTCTCGCAAAAACGTTGGTGGATTCGACGCAGCGTTGGAGTTCTTCATTGCTCATCTGTTCTAAATCGTCACCAGTGAGCATGCCGGTGATGGTAAAGCCAAGCTGTTCAGCAACGTGGCGGGTGACATGCTCGATGTCGCCGGTGAGGATGATGATGCGAACGTGTAACTGTTTGAGTGCGGCCAGGGCTGCCTTGGCGGTTTCTTTTGGGGCATCGCTAACCAGGACAAAACCTAGGAGTTCGAGATCATGTTCGTCGGTGGGAGCATACTTGGTGCGTTCATCAATGTGGCGACGAGCGACGGCGACTAAGCGATAGCCTTGATCATTGTAGTGGTTGGCTTGGGTATTGAGACGCTTACGTTCGGTATCGGTGAGGGGGATGGAGCGGTCGCCGTCGGCTTCGTGGGTGCAGGCGTCGAGGGTTTCTTGGAAGGCGCCTTTGGTAATCATCCAGTTTTGATCTTCGTCATCGCGTACAACGCAACTCATGCGACGTCGTTTGAAATCGAAAGAGATCATGTCGCACAGTTTGCCGATGATGCCAGGTTGGATATGATCGGCGCTGGTGGCGTCGACGATGGCTTGGTCTACGGTATTATTGGCAATGCCGCGCGCATCAATATCAACGCATTGGCTGGCATGGGCAAGTGAGATTGGTGATGATTTGCCGTGAATGTCGATGGAATCGCGCACGCGCAAGGTGCCAACGGTTAGGGTGCCGGTTTTATCGGTGCAAAAGACATCGGCATTGCCCAGGTCTTCAATGGCGATCAGGCGTTTTACTAAGACATGTTTTTGACTCATGCGAAACGCTCCGCGAGAAAGATTGATGGTGACAATGACAGGTAAGAGCTCGGGTGAGATGCCAACGGCTAGAGCTAAGGCGAATAATAACGCTTCGCTCCAATCACCGCGCAAAATACCAAGCACGACAAAAACTACGAAGGCAAGACCGAGGGTGACTTTTAAAATAAAACTACCAAACTCACGAATGCCTTTTAGAAAGTCAGTTTCTTCGGTTTTTTGAGTGAGGAGGGCGGCGGTTTTGCCGAGTTGGGTATTGGCACCGGTCGCAATGACAATGCCTCGGCCCGAGCCTTGAACAATATGAGTGCCAGAAAAAACGAGATTCAGTTGTTCTTGTGGGAGATGTTTGCTGGCGGCCACGACTTCGGTTTGTTTGGCGACGGGTTCACTTTCGCCGGTGAGACTGGCTTCGTCAACTTCGAGATCTTCAACAGATAGCAAGCGAATATCGGCGGGGATGACATTGCCGAGGTCAAATTCAATGATGTCACCAGGCACCAGCTCACGGATATCAAGGCGACGCGCTTGACCATCACGAATGACCGTGGCGGTGCGGGTGAGGCGTTGTTTGAGTTGGTGTAGCGCGCGCTCGCTACGATATTCTTGGGCAAAGGCGAGCAGACCGCTGGCTATGGTCATGACCAAGATGATGATGGTTTCGGTTCGTTGACCAAGGGCGAATGAGATTAAGCTGGCGCCAATTAAAATAAGAACCAAGGGACTTTTAAATTGGCTGAGCAAAATATGGAAGGCAGTGGTTTCGCTGCCCGTTGCGATTTCGTTTTTGCCATATTCTGCCAGGCGTTGGGAGGCTTGGAGTTCAGTTAAACCATGGGTTGTGCTCTCGAGAGCATCGAGAATGGATTGGGTTGTTTTGGCCCAAGGCGTAACAAGTGGGCAAAGCATACGGTTTATCGTATAAACAAGGTGACGAGCACGATGCAGGCAAGGGTGACTCGGTACCAGACAAATGGAATGAGGGTATTGGTTTTAAGAAATTGCAGGAACCAGCGAATGGCGAAATAGCCAACCACGGCGGAAACAACGAAAGCGACGGCGAGTTGACTGGTGGTAAAGCCAGCCGGGCCGAGTTTGATAATTTTAATAAGTTTCAAGAGTCCGGTGCCAGTGATGATAGGAATGGAGAGCAAGAAACTAAAGCGAGTGGCACTTTCGCGAGTGAGTCCACGAAATAAACCACCACTGATGCTGGCGCCCGAGCGTGAAATACCGGGCACAAGGGCCAGTGATTGAAAAAAACCGATAGCGATTGAGTCTGCATCGGTGGGTTGAGATTTTTTGAAACGAGCGTATTTTTCTGCGGCGTAGATGAGCAGGCTGCCGAGCAAGAGATCGATGGCAACAAGCCAAGCGCTGCGAAAATAGCTGTCCATCCATTTTTGTAGAACGAGGCCGATGATCATGGCTGGGATGGTGCCCAAGATGATGGCGCGAAGCAGAGTGAGTTGTGGAGCGTCGCTTGCGGTGGTTTTGCGTAGGAGAAAACGCCAAGCGGAGGCACCGAGTTTGATAATATCGGGCCAAAAGTAGATATAGACGGCCAAAATTGTGCCAAGTTGTAAGACGGCATCAAAAGCGAGGCCGTCGCCAGTATTAATGCCTAGTAATTCTCGAGCGAAGATGAGATGGCCGGAGGAAGAGACGGGGAGAAACTCGGTAAGGCCTTGGACGGTGCCGAGGATGATGCTATCAACAAGAGTAAACATGGAAGCAGGTTAAATGATGAGCGGCAGGTTCTCAAGTTCGAGTTTTTCTTTGGTGATGACGCCTTCGACGCGATAGGCGCCGTGGGTTGGGGCTTCGATATAGCCATTCCAGGCAATGCGAGCTAAACCGCCGCTATTGATCCAGTCAAAGAGCCATTCGTTGACATAGCGGGGGTCACCCTGGGTGACGCCGCCACCGACGGTTTTGAGCCAGGTGCGATTGAATTGTTCTTGCGAACCGATGGATGGCGCCATGATGATGGGGATGCCAGCGCCGGTATAGAATGACAGTTCGCTGGGCTTGGTCCAGAGAATATCGGTTTTGCGCAGGATGCGGCTGAAGTCAATGAAGTAAGAATGGCGATCTTCGTAGTAATCAATGAAGAGATTTTTTCCTAGGCGTGTTTTTAAGCCTTGTTCGATAATGATGGCCTTAAAATCATCAGCCAGATCTTTTTTGGTGCCTGGCACAAGATGCAAAGTGATTTCGTTTTTTTTGATTTTGCCGTTTAGGCTTTCGAGGACGGTGGCGGCCAGGTTTTTTTGGGCGCCAGCTCCACCGATGGCAAAAGTCAAGGTGAGCGGATGGTCGGATTTCATGGGGCAAGTGCCAGCGCCGAGTTCAGCTTCGAGAGTTTTGACGTATTTGCTCGAGAAGATGCCATTGGGATCGAGGTTGCATAAACGTGAAACCAGATCTTTTTTGATGACGGAGCCTTCGGGGCCACCGATGAGTTCTTTGGGGAGAGGAAAACCCGTTAAGAAAATGTTTTTTGGATCGACGCCGTAAAGTTTGAGACGTTCAACCACGCGGCCATTGGGAGCGAAATATTTGATGCGGCTTTTTTTTGGGTCGCGTGCCACCCAAGCGCGGCTCATATCGGCGTCGCAGATGACCAGGTAGATGTCGCCGGGATAATCGTAGACTTCTGCCGCAAAGGCCGACATGAAGAAGGTACAAATCATCGGGCGCGGTTTTTTGGAAAGTTTTTCGATCAAATGTTTGCACAAACCTAGCTTTTCGATGAAGTAATAGGTTTGGCGTACTTGCAAACTTGGAGCTGATAAATCGCGGCGTGGATAAAAAGGGGCGATGCGTTGCATGGCATCCATCACTTCAAATACCGCATCGCCAATAAATGGAATCGGCTTGAGGCGCGAAACAGCCTCATAGAGTTTGCGGCTGTCAGCCCATAATTTGCGGTCTTTGTCTGGGATGCCAAGATAGTCATTGGCGGTGATAATGCCGCCAGCGGCGAGGTCGAGCAGGCCATAGGCGGCACGTTCGTGGCCATAGCCCATATTGACGGAAACAACGTAGGCATTTTTGTGATGATGCGAAGGTGCGCGAGACATATTAGTGACAGGATACCATGTTGTAGCCCTCGGCGCGACGTGACTTGAACCTTTTTGCTCCATCGGCTACGATGAAGTCTCACTTCTATGAAAGGCATTAATCTGTATCACGAAATCGAAGCCGGTTCAGCCGATGAGTTTAAAGTCGTTGTTGATCTTCCTAAGGGCTCGTCAAATAAGTACGAGTATGACGAAGAAGGCGGCTACTTTAAACTGGATCGCGTTTTGCATAGCCAAATGTTTTATCCGTTTGATTACGGGTTTATTCCACAGACGCATTCTGATGATGGGGATGCCATCGATGTGTGCTTGCTCGTGACCTATCCAACTTTTGCTGGTTGTGTGGTCAAAGCGCGTGCCATTGGGATGATCCGGACATCTGATGAAAAGGGTGGCGATAATAAGATTTTGGCGGTACCCGTTGGTAAGGTAGATCCGCGTTTTGCAGAAATCACTTCGTATGAACAATTGCCAAAGCATGTTCAAGAAGAATTGTTGATTCACTTCAAAGAAATCAAAAAACTCGAAAAAGCAAAATACGACAAGGTGAATATTGATGGATTTGGTTCTGTCGATGAAGCGAAGACCGAGATCGTGAAGGCGATGGCGGCCTATAGCGCCAAGCAATAAATACGGTCCGTATAAAATATCGGTAGGGGCAATTC
>JAYVTL010000121.1:0-3634 GCA_043788845.1 Candidatus Uhrbacteria bacterium | reverse complement strand
GCCGTTGACCACGGTTTGCAGATTGCCAAAGACGATGTCCTTGTCCCACTTGAAGCGGGCGAGGTCGTTGTCGGCGAGCTTGCGCGTGAGGGCCCAGGGCTGGTTGTTGATCCAGTCTTGGGTGACCACGGTGCAGGTGGCGGGGACGGGCGTAGCGGTCGCCGCGGCGCTGGCCGTGGTGACGGCCGGAGCTTTGATCGGCTGCTTGCGATTGGAACCGGTGTCCGTCGCGGCGAAGAAGATCAGCAGGCCGAGCAAGCTGACGATCGCGGCGATGACCATGAAGTTCTTGCTGAAGAACGGTCGCGGTTGGTCGAGATCATGCTGGTCCGGGTTGTGCTGTTCGTGGTCCCAGGTGGCACCAGCCGGACGGCGGGGACGATTTGATTCTTCTTTCTTGTCTGCCTTTTCTTCGGCCATGTTCTTGAGATCTCCTATGATGGGAGCCGTGGCCACCGACGCCGGAAACGGCGGAGGCGGCACTGAGCTGGGCTTGGGCGGAGGCAACATCGCGGGCAAAAGCGGACGAGCGTTTTCGAGTCGCTCGGCTGCAGCCTGCAATTGTTTGGCCGAGGCACCGTTGTTGGTAGTGGCTGTGTTCAGGCTCGTAAGGTAGCCCTCGAGCTCCTCGCGGGCTTTGGCAGGAAGTCCCACCTCGCTGAAGCAGGTGAGCACGTGCTCGATGACTTGCTTGAGCGTCTCGGCGAGTTCTTCCTTGGTCAGGATGAGCATGTCAGACAGCTCGTCCTTGGTCATGAGGTTCTTTCGATCCAGCATGTCCATGATCAGCGCGACGGTTTGGTCGTTGATCGGTGGTTGAACCGGTTCGCTGACCACCGTCGGCTGGATGGCCGGCGGAGGTTCGCTCGTGGTCGTCGTTGGAGTCGAGGTGGCGGTTGCTTCGTCCTCGCCCATCATTTGGTTGTCGATGGCGATGGCGGCGGCAACTCGCGTTGCGGCTGACAGCGCCGAGGAATCCTTGAGCTCGACCTTGTCGGTGTCGGGCTCGGGTTCGACGGGGTCGGCGGCGGTGAGGACAGGTTCGGTGACCGCATCCGGCTGTTTGTCTGGAACGGAGGGCGTTTCCTCCTCGATCGGAACCAGTCGGAGCGAGGGTTTGGGACTGCCGAGGATGGCGGTCCGACCCTTGTTGCCTCGCAGCTTGGGGATCTTTTCCACCGGGTTGGGCCCGAGTCCGCGGCCTCCATTGCTGGAGGGTCCGGGGGTGGTGGCGCTGAGCATGGCCAGCGCTTCGTCCTTTTGACGCTGCTTGGTTGCGATCAGCTCACCGAGGGATGCCGAGAGAGACGTGGTGCTGTTCGAGCTCATGGGAGCCTCCTGTTGTTGGGTTTCGTTGGGGTTTTGGGAGTTGTTGTCGTCAGCCATGGTGGCCTCCAGCATGCGAGTTTTGGTTTGATGTCAATTGTCAAAGAGTTTTCCTGGGGCTCAACCTAGCCTCATCAGGAAGGTATGTTTATACCAGAAAATAGCCATTTTGTCAAGGTTGGGCTTTTCAGTTCATGGCTTGTCTGGTGGCATCTGGAGGGCTATTCTAGTGAAATATGGCGAAGCGTAAGAGCCAGACTGTTCGACTTTCTCAAGGGCCGGTGGTGACGGTTGTTTGGGATGGGTTTGGTTTGGCCAAGCCAGGTCCGGCCAATGCCGTCAGTTTAGCTAAAATGCCACATTGGAAAAAGTTGTTGGCGCAATTTCCGTCGAGCCAGCTGGTGGCAGATGGGGTGGCGGTTGGTTTGCCTAAGGATCAGCCTGGGAATTCTGAAGCCGGTCATGCCACGATGGGGGCTGGGCGGCCGGTGATGTCAGACCAGGTGGTGATTGACGAAGCGATTTTGGATAAAAGTTTTGAAAATAATCCCGCGTTGTTGCGAGCGGCGGCACATTGTTTGCGCAAGAAGAGTACCTTGCATTTGATGGGATTGTTGACGGCGAATCGGAGTGGGCATGCGTCACCAAAACATGTGCATGCGCTGATACGTTTTGCATCGAGCTTGGGTTTGTCGCGAATCGCATTGCATTTATTTACTGATGGGCGTGATACCTCGCCGTTTCATGCGAGTCATCTTCTCGCAGAACTGGAGAAAAGTCTGCCAAAGAATGTGGTGATTGCTTCGGTGTCTGGGAGATTTTATGCGATGGATCGAAATCATTTTTGGGATCGGACCTTGTTGGCGTATGATGCGATTACTAGCGGACGTGGTTTGATGGCAGAGTCGGCGATCCAGGCGGTGACGCAGGCGTATAATCGTGGTGAGAGTGATGAGTTTATTACGCCAACCGTGGTGTGCAAGAACAATACTTGCATTGCGCCAGTGCTGGATCATGATACGGTGATTTTTTGGAATTTGCGTTCGGATCGGGCACGACAATTGAGTAAGCCATTTGTGGTGAGAGATTTTGAAGCCACCGAACATATTGCGAAGCGTCATGCGTTTCGGCGTGATGTGTGTTTTGTGACGTTGACGGAGTTTGGAAAAGATTTAGATAGCGTGATCGCGGCTTTTCCACATCGTGATGTGCCGGGGACCTTGGTGGAAGCGTTGCGTTCGAAGAAACAAATTTACGGTGCTGAATCTGAAAAGTTTTCGCAGGTGACCTATTTTTTTAATGGAGGATCAGATCGGCCACGGTTTGGGGAAGAACGTATTCGTGTGCCGTCGCGTCGAGTGGCGCGAACCGATCAAGCTCCGCAGATGCGGGCAGATGAATTAGCCAAGCGAGTGGTGGCGGCGCTTGAGGGTGAGCCGGATTTTGTATTGGTGAATTTTGCCAATGCCGATATGTTGGGACATACGGGGAATATTGAAGCGGCGGTTGCAGGCTGCGAGGCATTAGATGATGCCTTGGGCGTGATTTGGAAAAAGGTGCAACGACTCAAAGGAACCTTGATCGTCACAGCGGATCATGGAAATGTGGAAGCGATGAAGTCGGCACAAGGCGGAATGGATACGGAGCATAATCCAAATCCAGTGCCATTGTTGGTGGCAGGTGAGGCGGTGAAGTTAAAAAAACTTCGTCGTGGGACGCTCGCAGATGTGGCACCGACCATCTTGGATTTGCTTGGGGTGCTGGCGCCATCCGAGATGACGGGGCATACTCTGCTTTCACGGTAAACTCGTATGCCTAGACCTAAACCTGTTGTTTTAATGGTGATCGATGGTTTTGGCGTGGCACCAGATGCAGATGGAAATGCGATCGCTAAGGCCGAGATGCCGAATTTTAAAAAATACGTGACCAGCTATCCGGCGATGACGGTGTTGGCCTCTGGGTCGGCGGTGGGGTTGAGTTGGGGAGAGATGGGGAATTCTGAAGTGGGACATTTGACGATTGGTGCGGGGAGGATTTTTTTTCAAAGTTTTCCGCGGATTAATTTCACCATTGAGAATGGAGAGTTTTTTTCGAATAAAGTGTTGCTCGAAGCTATTGCACACGCCAAGAAAACCGGAGGTGATGTGCATTTGATGGGTTTGCAATCACCGGGCAATGTTCATGCGAGTGACGCACATTGTCATGCCTTGTTGGATTTATGTGCACGCAATAAATTTTCGCGTGTGTTTGTGCATGTGTTCATGGATGGTCGCGATACGATTTATAATAGCGGGATCAATTTTATTCG
>JAYVTL010000120.1:0-2559 GCA_043788845.1 Candidatus Uhrbacteria bacterium | reverse complement strand
ACACGCGAGCCGCTTTAGGATAACCTTGCACCACGGTAAATCAACGCGGGATAGAGCAGTTGGCAGCTCGCCAGGCCCATAACCTGGAGGTCGCTGGTTCGAGTCCAGCTCCCGCAACCAAATAAAAAACTCCCATAATTGGGAGTTTTTTGTATGGGCAGGAGCTTGACAAAAAAGTGGTTTACTGGTAAACGAGTTGGCATGCAAACCCATTCCAATCAAGGGCTGGTCATCCAAATCATTGCGACGGCACATCGGTTGGAGCGATTGGCGGAACGACATTTTTTTGCCCACTTTAAGCTGTCGGGGCCCAATGGAAAGATCTTGATGATTTTGGGGAAGCGAGCACCGCTTACACCCAGTCAACTGGTGGAATGTGTGGGAGGGACGAAATCGAATGTGACACAGCGCTTGAATGTGCTGGAACGACAAGGACTGGTGAAACGTTCGTCGCCAAAAGGACAAAAAGATAAACGATTGGTGACGGTTGATTTGACGCCGCTGGGTGTGAAGACGACGAATTCAATGTGTCGATCGGTGAAATCAAAAGTGTTGGATCTTGAAAAGCAATTAGATACAAAACTGCTCGCACAGGCGACGGAGGCATTAACCACTATTCATTCTATTCTCGACGCGTATGAAGCGTCGTCATCCTAATCATCATTTATTTCTCGCTATGAAAATTACTACTTTGTTCAAACGTTCGTGGTTGATGGTGTTGCCGGTGGTGACTGCGACTTTGGTATTGTCGGGTTGTGGGACGCCGGCGCCGGTGGAAGTGCCAAAGGCGGCGGTGGTACCGATCCCGGTGAAGGTGCAATCGGTGGCGGATAGCCAGGTGATTTCGCAGGAGATTTCGTATCCTGGAACAGTGCAACCCGAACAAGAGGCGACCATCATTGCAAAGACGAATGGCACGGTGTCTGGGATGAATTTGAAAGTTGGTGATACGGTGATGCTTGGTCAAGTGATTGCCAAGGTGGATGATGTGTCGAATCGGGTGGCGGTGGTAGATGGATTTAATGCGAATCAAGTGAAGCAAGCCGAGCTTGGTGTGCAACAAGCGCTGGCGTCATTGAATTTGGCGAAAAATAATTATAGTAATTTATTGTTGTCATCGAATCGTGATTTGGAACAGTTGTCGATTGCGAAAACCACGGCAGAAACCGCGCAAGCGAATTTGGGTGTGACGACCAATCAGAGTTTGAAGGCGGCCGAGATTGCGTTGGAAACAGCGAATGTTGCGGTAGAACAAGCGCGGCTTGCCATGCAAAATCGTCAGGTTCAAGCGAATAGTGGGAGCTCGGATGCGGCGACCAATGTGGATTTGGCGGTGACGGCCGCAGCGGATACGTCGGCGACCATTATTTCTTCGTTGAATAATATTGCGGGGCTAGAAGCGGATCATGGTGGTTCATTGGTGTATCACGATAATTTGGGGACGCTTGATTCTCAATCATTGCAGACGGCGCATGCGGCATATGTCGTGACTAAATCGACCTTGGATGCGTATCGCAATGCGTCGGTGACCGATCAGACGACACGGCTGCAATCGGCGACGGAGTTGGTGAATAAGACCAAAAGCTTGGTGGATGCCGCGCGCAATATGTTTGATCATACCGTCGCTTCGCAGTATTTGCCGCAGGCGACTTTGAGTGGTTTCCAGGCTGCGGTGAATGGGTATACGCAGCAGATTAACGGCGTATTGTCGCAATTGACGGCGGTGAAGCAGGGCCAAAATACGCTCGCATTAGGCAATGATGCGAGTTTGGATGCATTGAAGAAAGCTTTTGAATTGGCGCAACAACAACAAAAATCAGCCGCGCAGAATGTGGAAACGTTGAAGGCGGGCAATAAGAGTCAGTTGGATCAGGCGGCGTTGTCGATTACCTCGGTGCAAAATCAATATTCGAATACCAATGTGAAGTTGAATAGCCAGGCTAGCGCTTCGAAGTCGCAAGTTGATTTGGCGACCATTCAATATCAAAATGCGGTGGTGGCTTTGCAAAGTTTGGTGGACGCGCATCAAGTGATTGCGCCGATTTCTGGTACGGTATTGAAGAAGTTGGTGGAGAATGGCAATACAGTGCAGGCCGGGATGACCTTGGCCACGGTCGGGACGACGGATGCAGTGAAGGTGCAGTTTTATGTGGACCAAGACACCTTGTCATTGTTGCGCTTAGGTCAAGAAGTACGTATTCAAGGGCTGCAAGGTGCGACGACGACCGGTGTGGTGACTTCAATTTCGCCGCAGGCGGACCCAGTGACGCATCGGTATTTGGTGGATGTGCATCCGCAGGCGATGCCGGCGGACACGTTTCCCCTTGGTTCGGTGTTGAATGTGACGGTGACCGTGCGTCATAGCGCGCAGGCCGGGCATGTGTTATTGCCGTTGGCGGCCGTGGATGTATTGCCCAATGGTCGGGTAGTGACGGTGGTGGTAGATGGAAAAGCGTCACGTATGCCAGTAGTGATTCAAGCCGTGGAAGGGGAAACGGCGGATGTGGTGTTGAGTGCAAGCTCGACGATGTTGATTGTGATCGATGGAAATCGTGTGGC
>JAYVTL010000119.1:0-2010 GCA_043788845.1 Candidatus Uhrbacteria bacterium | reverse complement strand
GGAGACTTCGTCTCAGGCGCAAGCGAATTTTCCAGCGACCACAACTCAACAGCAGGTGCCGGAAGTATTGCTGTTGAATGAATCTGCGGCGACCATGGTTGATAGATTCGGCAAGATGCATCGGATTGTCATGTCTGATTTTTTGAAACAGGTGAAAGATTTTAGAATTGAGAAAGTTGGTGCGAATGCGGCGACGGGTGGCGTAGTTTTTCAGCATCTCGTGAGTAATATGAAGGCGGAGTTGGGTGAATTTTTTTCGCCTTCGGATCAATTGGTGGCAAAAATGGTGGCCTCAACTGGGGATGAGGCATCGGTTATTTCTTTGAAACACAAAGGTGAGGCTGCTGAACGCATCGTGTTGCGGACAGCGGATGGGCGGGCGGTACATCAGGCGAGATTGTATGGATGGTTTGATGATGCGCATTTGATGGTGGTGGGGAGTGCAACTGATACGCAGATGGCTTATGCGGTGTCATTACAAGGAGGGATGCAAGAACTTGGCGTGATTTTGGAAGATGCGTTGACGATTGAAGGACGTGAGCAGCACTTGTGGTATGTGACGGCACAAAAAGGTGAGGGTTTGGAATCGTCGCCGGTGGGACCGTCCCAATTGCATGTCATAGGTTTGCGTGCCGGGTCGAATGGATCGCATGATGAGGTGGTTTTGGAATGTGCCGGAACATGCGTGATTCAAAGTTTTGTCGCGCAGTACACCGCAGCGGATCGTTTGCTTTTGGCGTATATGACCGATGCCGGTCAAGCTTTGTTTACCAATGGTTCGACGCAAACGCTCATTGGTAAAGGACGACCATTGATCTTTTTGCCGACGGGTGAATTGGTTCTTCGTCGCGGTTTTCATGTGAGTATCTTGAATCTCAAGACCGAAGTTGAAACCGATCTGGGTGAATTGCCGGAGGGTCAAGTTGAGGTCTACGGTGTATCGGGTTACACTGCGCCGTGACTATGATGAAGACTAATAAAAATAGTGCGAAGTGGTTGGAGGTGTTGGCGGTGATTGGAGTTTTGGGGTTGATTGCCTTGGTGGTGATTCCTTTTTTGTTATTTTTTCGAGCCTTACGCATGGCGAGCCTGGTCATGCCGGTGGTGACGGCAGTGGTGCAGCCGGTGGTGAACAATGGATCGATCGGCGAATTGGGGAGTCAATGTGGTGGAGCCGAGCGTTTGCCGTGCCGTCCGGGGTTGGTGTGTAGTGCGCAAGCGGGGGATTTAGTGTTGGGAACTTGTGTGAAGGATCCGCGCTTGGTGAGTGTTGAATTGCGGCAGTTTGGTGAAAGTTGTGGGTCGGCTTTTCCACCGTGTGTGAGTGGTTTGTTTTGTCGTAACTCTGCCAGTTTGGCACCAACATGTGCCAAGTTGAATGATCAAGCGCCGTATATCGTGTCGATCAAACCCGAAGGACTGGCGCCCGAAAATGGGTGGTATCGAGGCAAGGCAGGGGCGCATGCGCAGGTGATGGTGCAAACGGTGAATACCAAAAAAGTTACGCTTAAAATTTTGCCAAAGAAAAGTACGTCATTTGACCAAGCGATTGATGGAGGTGAATTGCGAAAGTTAGAGGGTGGAAAATATGTGGGTGATTTGACCTTAACCAAGGACATGGCGGCGGATGTGTTTGTGATTGTGACGGCTGAAAGTGGAGAGACGGCGGCATTGTCGATCAATGTTGCAAGCAACCCGTAAAACGGGGTAAGGTCTTATTTCTATGCAACGCATCATGAACCGCGAGACGGTAGCTCATATTGGGGAGGAAGTGACGATTTGTGGCTGGGTCAATACTCGTCGCGATATGAGTAAGCTGGCGTTTTTGGACATGCGCGACCGCTCTGGTTTGCTACAGGTGGTGTTGGTGCCAGCAGAATTGTCAGAGGCGTCACAAGCGGTGATGGGGGAGATCCGTTCAGAGTATTGTTTGAAGATTACAGGTATCGTGAACAAGCGTGGCGAAAAACAAATCAATCCAAACATGGAAACGGGGACGGTGGAGCTATT
>JAYVTL010000118.1:0-3005 GCA_043788845.1 Candidatus Uhrbacteria bacterium | reverse complement strand
AAGAATGTCGAGCACGAGGGTTGATTTGCCGGAACCGGAGACGCCGGTGACGCAGACGAATTTGCCGAGTGGAAGTTTGAAGTCGAGATTTTTCAAATTGAATTCGGATGCACCGCGCACGATGATATTTTTGCCATTCCCCTTGCGGCGTTGCTTGGGCACTTCGATTTTCTTTTTGCCGAGCAAGTAGGCGCCAGTCAAAGATTCTTTGTTGCGTTTGATTTCTGCGAGGGTGCCTTGGGCGACGATTTCGCCGCCGTATTCGCCGGCGCCGGGGCCGACGTCGATGACATAGTCAGCGGCTTCCATGACGGCTTGGTCATGTTCGACCACGATCACGGTATTGCCGAGGTCGCGGAGGCGTTTCATGGTGCCGATGAGTTTGTCATTGTCGCGTTGATGCAAACCAATGGACGGTTCATCCAAAATATAAATGACGCCGGAGAGTTCTGAACCCAATTGTGCGGCGAGGCGAACGCGTTGCGCTTCTCCACCCGAGAGCGACATGGCGCTGCGATCCAAAGTGAGATAACCAAGACCAACGTCGAGCAAGTTGGCGAGACGGCGTTTGACTTCATGCGAGATCTGATCGACGACGAGCCGTTCACGTTCAGTGAAGCCCATGGAGTCGGCGACGGCATCTTTTTTGAGGCGGACGATCTTTGAGGCCTTGAGCTTGTGGGGTCCTTTGCCCAAGCCGTCGAAGAATTTGAAACATTCGTCGAGCGGCAAGCCGACGAGGTCAGCAATCCCCTTTTCTGCCACGGTAACGAGCAAGGATTCTTTGCGTAAGCGATGGGCGTTACATTCGGGGCAGGTGAGCACGCGCATGTAGGTTTCGATTTCCTTTTGCACGTATTCTGAATCGGTTTGGCGATACTTTTCTTCGAGCATGGCGAGGGCGCCGCCAAAGATCTGGGGTTTGCCTTCGACTTGATAGGCTTGGTCGCCGGTGCCTTCGAGCACAACTTTGAGCGAAGCTTTGGAAAGCTTGCCAACTTCTTCGTGAATGGAAAAACCGTGGGTCTTGGCGACTTCTTCGAGTAACTTCAAATGCGAGGTTTGGTTGCCGGCAATTCTCGTCCAAGGCTTGATGGCGCCTTGGGCGATGGTGAGGCGCTTGTTGGGGATGACGAGGTCGGAGTCGAGCACGAGCTTGGTGCCGAGGCCGGTACAAGCCTGGCAGGCGCCATGTGGTGAGTTGAATGAGAAGAGACGTGGCTCGAGAGTGGGCAAGGACAAATTACAAAAGGCGCAGAATAGAGACTCTGAAAACAAGGTTTCATCGCCATTGTCTTCGTTGAGGACGACCACCAGACCGTTGGCGAGATCGAGGGCGTGCTTCAAGACTTCGAGCAAGGCTTCGAGTACCATGCTGGTTTTTTGTTCGAGCTTGGTAACGACAACTTCGACGGAATGCGTTTTTGTTTTATCGATGCGAGTATGTAAAATTTCTTCGATGTCCACGAGGGTGCCGTCGAAACGGACTTCGCGATAGCCGGCATTTGATGCACCTTGCAGCACGACTTTATGTTCACCTTTTTGATCACGCACTAGCGGCGCCAGTAAAACGAGATTAGCTTTGGCGGCCATGGCTAAAATCTTTTCGGCGATTTCGCGCGGGGTTTGTTCCATGACCGTGCGGCCACAATTAGTGCAATGTGCACGACCGGCACGCGAATATAACAAACGCAAGAAGTCATAGACTTCGGTCACGGTGCCGACGGTGGAACGTGGGTTGTGGGACGATGATTTTTGGTCGATGGCAATGGTCGGCGACAGGCCGGTGATCTCATCGACGTCGGGCTTATCTTGTAATTCGAGAAATTGTCGCGCATAGGACGACAAGCTTTCCATGTAGCGGCGTTGGCCTTCGGCATGGATGGTGTCAAAGGCGAGCGACGATTTCCCAGAGCCAGAGAGACCTGTCATGACGACGAGTTTGTCCTTGGGCACGTCAATCGAAATGTTTTTAAGGTTGTGGACGCGGGCACCTTTGATTGAGATGGAGTTGTGAGAGGTCATGGCGTGGAGAAAATCATCAAACGTGATGCCGCCGATGCTACCACTCCTTGCGAGAACTGGCAAGTATCAAACCCGCTCTTGATTTTTACGGTGTCCCCGATGGATCGACGCAGCCAAACATATAAGCAGAACCAGGATTTGAGGCTGCGTTTTCATCGTTGAGGGCAAGGTCACATTCAAAGGCTTGACGTTTGCCTTCGATGACGTCGGATAATTCCTGGACGGTCCAGTACGGATTATTTTCCCCATCTTGAATATCGAAGGTTCCGGTATTTTGTCCGAGTTGATAATTGGAGTTGTCACCTGGTTTGCGATGATAGCCACAATACATGGCAGCGACCATATCGGTGAGGTCACCGGGGACATTGGTGCCGTCGGCATAGCCAGAATAATAATTTGTCCCACCGCGATTACAATCACGCTTGGTAACAATGGCTATGTCATTGGCTGCGGCCAAGCATTCTATAAGTTTACCAACTTGTTTGCCGACAGCATTGCCGCCGATGACCCCGGCTGTGCCGCCGACGCCACCGCCGACGACAAGCCCTACAACATTTCCCAAACCTGGCACCACGGTACCAGCAACTCCACCGACGGCGGCTCCTCCGATGGCGCCGCCGACACCGCCGACGGCTGTACCAACGGCTCCGGTCACAGCCGTGACAGCGCCACCTTTGCCCGTCTGTCCAATTAACGCCTTTAATTTTGTACAAGAATCTTTATACTTGATGCCCAAAATGAAACCTTTGACACCATCTTTGCAGTTGGCTTTTGCATCGGCTAATTGGGCGACATCAGAGGGGATGAGGAAACCGGTGACACCGTGTTCGACGTCGGTGGTGTCTGGGATTTCTGCCTCGATGCCTTCGTCGACCGAGCCTTTCAATTGATCAAAGGTTTGGGTTGGCGCGGCGCTATTACACACGGCAAGCAACTCAACGTGCATTGGGTAATGAAAACCGACCCAGCTGATATTGCCT
>JAYVTL010000117.1:0-2505 GCA_043788845.1 Candidatus Uhrbacteria bacterium | reverse complement strand
TTCCCAGGACGGTATAGCCGGCGGCTTCGAGTTTGGCAGAAACTTGGGCGGCAAAACCGGTACGGGTGGTGCCATTACGAACCTCGATTACGACCTGTTGGGTGGGTCGTAAATCGTCTTTTTTGGCTTGTTGGGTCTGGAAGGGGTCGGCAATGAGGGCGCGGATGGGGGCCCAGTCATTTTCTTTTGGAAAGAGCATGAAGGCGCCAGCAAGGTTGCGTGGAACCAGTTGTCCATTGACGTCATCAGTCAGGACAGTGGTGGTGATTTTGGCCGAGGAAAAGTGAGTGGCAATGGGCAAGAACTTTAAGGCGTCCCAGGCACTGAGGTCGGTTTGCAAATGGTTGGAAATGCTGGCCCACAGTTCGGACACTTTTTTAGGGCTGCCTAAGGTGCCCATGGACATCAGCTTGCTGCGGATGGCGTCGATGACAATTTGTTGGCGGCGGCTGCGGGCAAAGTCTGAACCTTCACCATTATTTCCATGGCGAGAACGGGCATAGGTTAAGACGCGATGACCGTCCATATGTTCTTGTCCAACTTTGAAGCTGACCGTTACATAGCCGAGTGGATTTGGACCGTCGTCGTCTGTGGGGAAACTTTTGTCGGTGAAAGCATTTTCGATGTTGACATCGAGGCCACCCAGGGCATCGACAAATTCTTCGAAGCCTTTGAAGTCGATTTTGACGACACGATCTATGCGAATATTAAACAGAGCGGAGAAGGCTTCGGCAGTGAGTTTGGCACCTTCGCCGGGATGTTCTTTTTCTGCGTAGGCGTTGACGGCATTTATTTTTTCGTAGCGTTCACTGCCAAGCGGATACGCCAGGTCGCGAGGGATGGACACGAGACCGATTTTATTATTGGTGCGGTCGAGTGAGGCGATGATGATGGTGTCGGTGAGTTGGGAGCCGTCATGGCCATCACCGCCGACACCCAGCAACAGCAGATTGATGCGACCATCTGGTGTGGCAAAGGGGTCGTCGGTGGTGCCGCTAGAAATACCAGGGATATGAATGCCGGCAATGGTGCCCACATTGAACATATTTCCGACTTCGGAAATGACGCTGGTGCCATGCGAAGCTGCGCGATATGAAGCGCCGGCACCGATGGCGGCGAGTGAACCTACGATAAGCGTAAAAACCGCCGCGATGAGGACGGTGGTTTTTCGAGCGCTGCGTTCCTGATTTTTGCCCAGGAAATCGACTTGAAGGACGTCTCGCATTGTAGAGACGAATATAGCAGAGCTGAATCTGTTTGGCGAGGGTGGAGATGATGCTCCGTGTTCGTGACGCATGTGCTATACTCTGACCAGAATTATGCGTGAGGCCTTTCTACGCCTGTTCATCTGGTTGCAGCAACTTGGGCGCGGCAAAAAGTTTGCATTGGCGCGCGAAGTTGTTGAAGGTCCGCGTGCGCGGCTGATGATGCTTGGAGGAACGATCGCCTTGGCGACCATGGTGGTGTTTGTGCAACCGGCGGCTGCGGTTGATTGGCCGGGTATTTTGAATGAAGGTTCGAGTGTCGTGTTATCTTTGGCATTGTCTTTGATTGCTGGCTTTTTGTATTTGTTGGTGTATGGGTTGATTTTGATCAATATGTTGCTGACGGACATTTTGATCCGGGTGGCGCAATATAATAGTTTTGTAAGTGATAAACCGGTGGAGTTGGGTTGGCCGTTGGTGCGTGATGTGTGCAACATGTTTTTTATTGTGGTGTTGTTGTTGTCCGCGTTCTCAACGATTATCGGCTATAAATCTTTGCACTATAAAGAAGTTTTACCAAAGTTATTATTGATGGCGGTGTTGATTAATTTCTCGAAAACGTTGATTGGATTGTTGATCGACTTTTCGCAAGTGATTACTTTGACCTTTGTGATTGGGTTTAAGGAAGCGGCGTTTGGAAACTTTGCGAAAGCTTTTGAGGTAGATAAAATTCTCGACATCGCGAAAAATACTGCGGCAAACCCGGGGAGTCAGGTGGCGACCTTGTCAAATGTGGTGATTGCAGAAATTTTTGGGATTTTCATCATGTCATTGGCCATGACGGCTTTGTGCATCATGTTGGTGTACTTTTTGGCGCGTATTATTGGATTGTGGGTGTTGTTGATCTTATCGCCGTTGGCGTTTTTTGTGTGGGCTTTGCCTTCTAAATTGGCATCAAAGGTGCCAGCCGCGAATGAATTTTGGAGTCAACTGGGTTCTTGGTTAACGGGCGGGCCGATCGCCGCGTTTTTTTTGTGGTTAGCTTTGGCGGTGATTCAAAGTAATCCGAGTCCATTTAAAAGTGTGGCGGGAGATTCGCATACGGCGGCAGAAGATCAACAGGTGGCCGCAACCATTACCGAGGTGGGTCAGCCAGAAAATGTCTTAAATTTTTTGGTGTCGATTGCCTTTATGGTTACCGGGATTAAAGCGGCGGTGACGGCGTCGGCGGGGGCGAGCCAGGGTTTGGGTAATTTTGCGAATAAGATAAAGAGTGGTGGTGGACCGGCTTGGAAGGGGA
>JAYVTL010000116.1:0-10195 GCA_043788845.1 Candidatus Uhrbacteria bacterium | reverse complement strand
TGGTTTGCTGTTGGGGATTTTTGTGATTGGGTTGGTGGCGCAGTATTTGCAGACGATCGTGATGGGTGGGGTGGGACGTCGGGTATTGTTTGGGTTGCGGAATGAGATTTTTGGCAAGCTGCAAAGTCTGCCAGTGGCATTTTTTAATCAGAATAAGTCTGGGGACTTGATTTCGCGGATTAATTCTGACACGGATAAGTTGAATATGTTTTTTTCGCAGGCGTTGATGCAATTTGTGGGGAACTTTTTCTTGATTGCTGGCGCGGGGATTTTTTTGGTGAGTCTGAACCCGCGGTTGGGTGGAGCGGCGTTATTGCCGGCGGCGGGGGTGTTGGTGATTACGCAACTTATTAGCGGATGGGTGAAACGGCAGAATGCGAAGAGCTTGAAATCATTGGGTGGGATGAGTGGGGAGATTCAAGAAAGTCTGAATAATTTTAAGGTGATTGTGGCGTTTAATCGGTTAGATTATTTCCGTAAAAAATTTAATGAAGTGAATGAAGCCAATTATCGTGCATCGATTGGGGCGGGGATTGCGAACAATGTGTTCATGCCGATGTATGGGTTGGCGGCGGCGTTGGCGCAATTGATCGTGTTGGCTCTTGGTGTGACCTTTATCGCGCAGGGGCAGGTGACCTTGGGGTTATTGATCGGGTTCTTTTTGTATGTGAATAATTTTTACTTGCCGTTGCGTCAATTGGCGAGTGTGTGGGCGACCATGCAACAAGCAATGGCGGCATTTGATCGGATTGCAGAAGTGCTGTCGTTGGAAAGTGATATGACATTATTGCAGGGCAGTGAGGTTAGGTCGGATGCGGCGGTATTGTCATTTCAGAATGTTAGTTTTCGTTATCCGGATTCGCCGGATGTACTCAAGCACGTCAACTTTTCGCTCGAGAAGGGGAAGACGTATGCCTGGGTGGGGCCGACGGGGGGCGGCAAGACGACGACAGCATCGCTGATGGCGCGGTTGTATGATCCAAGTGAGGGGTTGGTATTATTGGATGGGAAAGATATTCGAGGTTTCGCCGCGGATGAACGTGCAAGGAAGATTGGATTTATTTTGCAGGAACCGTTTTTGTTTACAGGGACGGTGCTTGAGAATATTTTTTATGGAAATCCGGAGGCGGCGGGGAAAAGTTCAGAGGAGATGTTGGCTCTGATCAAAAGCGCGGGGTTGGATGGGTTGTTGACGCATTTTGAGAGTGGATTGGAAACGAAGATTCAGACAGGTGGCGAGAGCGTTAGCCTTGGACAACGCCAATTGATTGCGTTTGTGCGAGCTGTGTTGCGTAAACCAGAGGTGTTGATTTTGGATGAGGCGACGGCGAATATTGATACGGTGACCGAACAATTATTGCAGGTGGTGCTAGAGAAATTACCGTCGACAACGACCAAGGTGGTGATTGCGCATCGGTTGAATACGATTGAGAATGCGGATGAGATCTTTTTTGTGAATGGAGGGGAAGTGACGGCGGCGGGGTCGATGGAGCAGGCGGTGGAGATGCTAATGCAGGGGAAGAGGCAGAGCTAGTTTCGTTTTTTTTTCAGTTTTTAAAGGATCTCCAAAAGGAGATCCTTTTGATATCCATTGACAAAAATATATAAATCCGTTAGCGGTATTAGAGGGTGATATGCAAAAAGATTTTTTTATTTGGCATGGAATCAAGTCATCGATTCAGGATCGGCGTGACCATGTTTGGTATCGAGCACAGGAGGTTTGGTGGTGTTCTTTTGGTGTAAATGTTGGGCGTGAGCAGGACGGAAAAGGAGAAAAATTTTATCGGCCGGTTTTAGTTTTTCGCAAGTTTAAAACTCAGATGTTTTGGGCTATACCGATCACCTCGCATCAAAAAATTGGAATTTTTTATCATCAATTCGTGCTTCATAATATTCGGGAAACTGCGATTTTGTCTCAACTTCGTATTTTAAGCGAAAAAAGATTGGTACGAAGACTCGGAAAAATATCTGATCGAGAATTTTTGAGATTAAATATTGCGTTTTTGTCTCTTTTAAACGAAACGGATCCCTTGAAGGGATCCTCGGGTGCCTAACGGCAGATTGTGTTTGTAGACTATCAATGTTTTTTGTTTTCGTCAATCATTTTTATGTGAGCGAGGGTGAGTGCGGCGAAGATCCAGAAGGCAAACGCTAGGTCGTTTTTGAAGTAGGGGACATCGACCAGGCCGTGGATGAGGAGAGCGAGGAGAGGGAAGATAGAAGCGTCGTAGCTGGTTAGCTTGTTGGGTTGATTGGAGGAAGCGTGGGATTGTTTGAACCAGGTAACACAGATGAGAAAAAAAGCTACGAGACCAAGCAGGCCGGTTTCGGTCCAGAGGTTTAAGATCATGTTATGAGGGTATTGGAAAATTTCTAGGTAGGTGGCTGTATGATATGGAACGATCACGGTTGGATACGCGCCAAAGCCGGCACCGAAGAGGGGGTGATCTTTTAACATGGCCAGGGTTTCGGAATAGATGGTGAGGCGGACTTGGCCGGACCATAGTTTGAAGGAGAGAACGTTGATGATGGGAGAACGGAGAGAGGGAATGAGAGCGATGGCAAAGATACTGATCAGACAAAAACCGAGAGCGAGTTTTCTGGTTTTGGAATTGGTAATGAGTACTAGGACGGCACAGATGATAATGGCAAGTGAACCGCCGATGCTTTTGGCGAGAAGGGTGGCGAGAGTGGCGGCGGTAAAGCCGAGGTAGAGGAAAAGAGGAAAGAATTTATCGGAGGATGTGGCTGGGGTTGGTTGGAAGAATAGACCAAAACAGAGCGCGGCGATGGGGGCGCAAAAGAGGGCGACGGCGTTGGGGAAAGGAAAGGGACCGGTGGCGCGTCGGAGGTTGAGGGCGACGTCCCAGGGATGGGGGATGGGGAGCAGGCCGGCGAATTGAAGCACGCACCAAAGGGCGATGAGTATCGAGATGATACAAAAACTTTTGATGAGACGGTGGCGGTCGGATTGATCTTTGATGATTCCGGAGAGCAAGATGAAAAAAATAATTGGTTCGAGAATGTAGGCGCGCCATAAGCCGAGGGCGGCGAGGTGATTGGGGGCGATGAAGATACCGATAAAACTTGCGAGTAGCCACAAACCAATGGGCCAGTACCACGGTTTTATTTTTTTCCAGCCGGTGAGCCAGGGAGTGAGGCCTTCTTGCAGGGAGATGCTGATGACGGTGATGAAGAAAAGAATTTCTAGAGCGGTGGTGGGGAAAAATGGCGTACGCAAAAAATAGAGCGGGAGGAAGAGTGGAAAGATGAGGGCGAGTTGGCGAGCGCGGAACATAGGGTTATGGCAACATGGTGTCGGATTGAGGGCCGCGGCGGATGGAGAGGATTTCATTCAAGGTTTCTTGAGAGACGACGCCAAAGACGAAGATGAAGACGCCGTAGACGACGATGCCGACGATGATGGGAATGGCGAGTGACATGGCGGCAAATGGTTGGACGGCGAGCGCCATTAAGCTGGCGGCAAAGATAATTTTGCCGAGCGGTAGCAGTTTTACTTGGGTGTTTGAGGCCATGAGCGACATGATGGTGGTGACTACGGCGACAAAAGTTTCTGCGAAAACGGTGAGCCAGGCGGCGGCGTACATACCGTATTGTGGGATGTAGATGAGATACATAGCGCAGGTGACGATGGCGATGACGAGATACCACGGCAACATGGCGCGTTGTTTGTTGAGCGCGACAATGGCATGCGAAGAAATGGTGCCAAAGAAAATGACGCCCATGGCCAGCATCAGGATTTTGAGGATGTCGCCCGAAGCGGCGAAGTCTTTGCCGGCGACAAAGGCCATGATGCGATCTCCAAGAACTACGGTGCCGGCAACCAGTGGGGCGGCCAGTAGGAGCATGACGGTGTAGGAGTTTTGGAGAAGATGTTGGAAGCGTGACTTGTCATTTTTGGCCCAGGCATGGGAAATGATGGGAAGGAGCACGCCGCAGTACATGAAAGGGAGGGTGATTAAGATTTCTAAGACGCGATAGGCGGCGCCGTAGATGCCGACTTCTTGAAAAGGACGAACATAGGACAAAATAAGGGTGTCGGCTTTGTAATAGAGGAGGTTGAAAATAATGGAGATGCCGATTGGCCACGAGCGACGGAGAATGGTTTTCCAAAAGGTTGGATCCCAATTCCAGCGGAAGGAGGCGTATTTGTGCGCGAACCAGGTATTGAAGGCGAAGTTGGCGAAGCTGCCGATGGAAACAATGGAAACGATGGGAATGAGGCCCCAACCGAGTTGGCGTGCGACTAAGACTCCGGCTAAGAGGATGATGCGGCCGATGATTTCGCCGATGGCGACGGCTTGCATCTTTAAGTGACGTTGTTGGACACCGATGACGATTTGATTGAGTGAGGTAAAGAAAAATGAACCCCAGATGGCGAAAAAGGCGAGACGAAGTTCAAGCGGATAGGGAAGAAAGAAGCCGATGATGGGGGCGATGGTCAATAAGACGAGGGCGCAGATGGTGCGCAAGGTAAAGGTGGCGCTGGTGATGCGATCTTCGTATTTGGCGTCGCCGGCATGTTCGCCGAGCATTTGGACAAGGGTGACATTCAAGCCAAAATCCAAGATGATGGCGAAGACTTGGAAGTAAGAATTGGCGGTGGTGTATAGACCAAAGCCTTGTTGGCCCAAATAACGTGTCATCAAGCCAACGACGAGAACGCCGATGGCGGTGGAGATGACTTTGCCAAAGATTTGGACGCCGGTGTTCCAGGCGAGGGCGCGAGTATGGGACATGAGCGTATTCTTGCAGTTTTTTGCGGAGTTGTCATGTTTGTTGGAAGCGGGAGAAAGAAGACTAATATATAGATTTTCGCGTGGGGCCTGTCAGGGTTCACGAATTTTTTACTGGTTTGTTCGCACAAACCAAAAAAATTGTTCACCCTGCCACCCACACTCATCTTTTTTTTGTTTTTCGGATTGAGTAATGAAAAAAATGACAAAAGTTTTGTGATTTGAGCCCTAAAAAGATTGACAAATGAGCTAAAAAATGCTATTATAGGTAGCGAAGGGCTGGGTTGAGCAAAAAATAAAAGTTGGAAAAAAATAAAACGCACTATGCAAACGAAAGTTTCCCCGCATGGCCAAGTTTGGTCAGGCCGGAAATTGAAGAAGTATCAAGAAGACGGGATTCGTTCTCGCGTCATGCGTTTCGCATGGCGGACCGGATCCTTTTTTGTTGCTTGGTCGTTGACCTTGATGCCGGCGATGTCGTGGGCTTTTCCGGTGCAGGCGGCTGGATCGGCGCAGGTGCGGATGATGGTGGGCGAGAATAAGCAAATCACTTTGAAGTTTAGCAATACGACGGGGAAGACTTTGGTGTCGGGTCGTGGAGGGGCGGCGGTGTATTTGGTGGGGAATTCTTCGGTGTTTGGGCATGCTTCGTGGGTGAAGGATGATATGCCGGCGATATTGGATCAAGCGCGGGTAGCGGCGGGGCAGGTGGCGAGTGCGACCTTTTGGATTCATGCGCCAACGGTGGTGGGGAGCTATCATGAGAAATTTTTGTTGGCGACGGGTCCGGGAGCTTGGGTAAAGGGATCAACGGTGGATTTGGCAATTGAAGTTATGGGAACCAAACAGGCTGTGGTAAGTACGCCGAGTGCGGTGGTGACGCCAGCGGTGACGACGCCGACGAGTGGGTTGGGGAATGCGGAAGGATGGTCGGCGAGCTTGGTTGATCAGGGTGGGTCAGAATGGCAGGTTGACCCGGGTGGGCATTTTATTGCGAGGATTGGATTTAAAAATACAGGAACAAAACCATGGTTACGCGACAGTGCGGATTTTGTGTCGGTGTATACGGGTAAGGATTCTCGCAAAAGTGCGTTTAAGGATTTTTCTTGGAAGAGTGAGGCGCAAGTGGTGGGTTTGCTTGAAGCGCGGGTGAATCCGGGTGAGGTTGGGCATTTTGAAATGCAATTGCGGGCACCGGCGGTACCTGGAAATTATCAGGAGAGTTTTCAATTGGCGGCAGAACATACGTCGTGGATTCAGGGTGGGACGGTGAATTTTCCGATTCGAGTGACCACGCCGTCGGAGTATATTGTGAAGAATACGCCCAATGGTACGCCGACGATTTCATTGGCACAGACGGGGGTGTATCGCGCGAATTTATTGTTGAAATCGGCACCAAAATTGTCGTTGTTGGGGAATGGTCGTCAACAGGTCACGTATGGATTTAAAAATACGGGGACGGCGACTTGGAATGTATTGGCTTTGCGGTTGAGTGGCATGATGCCAGCTTTGAATGATAAGAATTCGAGTGTGCGGGATGATTCTTGGGTGAGCAGTATTATGCCGGTGCAGGTGCAACAGCAGACGACGCCAGGGCAATTGGGTTTGTTGACGTTTACGTTGAAAGCGCCGGCTCGCAAGGGGAATTATACGGTGAGTTTGCGTTTATATGCGGATAATCAACAAGTGGATGATGGTGTGATTGATATTCCGATTACGGTGACGGCGGATGGCTATATTGAGCCAGAGCCGGTGGTGAAACCGGTGAGTTCGCCCGTGGTGACGTCTGGGAGTGCGCCGTCTTCGCCGAGTGTGCCGGTGGTGGCTTTGGGTGGTGATGTTTCGAGTTTGCCGAACGAGCCGATTATCCGAGTTGGATTATTTCGTACGACCGATGATCAGATGCATGTGCGCGCCGTGCGGACTGGCTTTTCGTTGCAGCAAGATGGCGGAGTGGTCTGTCAATTTTCGCAAGGTGAGGTGGTGGCGGTGGTGTATGATCGGGTGAATCGCGTGTATCGAGTGGATGGTCCGCGGTGTACGCAGCAGTCTTCAAAATATTATGTGGCGGTGGTTGATGATGGTGTTTCGCCGCTGGAATTGACCGATTTTTCACGTCCGGTTTCTTGGTTGCCTGGAGCAAATGACAATACCTTTCGGTCAAAATTGGAATTGCGTTATACGCCAGCGACCGATGGAGTGTGGATCATCAATGAATTATTGGTGGAATCTTATATCAAGGGTTTGGCTGAAACTTCTGATGTCAGTCCCATTGAGTTTCAAAAATCATTGCTGACGGCAGCTCGGACCTATGCGATGTATCATGTGCAACGCGGCACGAAGCATGCGAATGAATTCTATATTGTTGATGCGAAGTATGATCAGGTTTATCGTGGATATGGCGCCGAAGCACGGAGTCCAAAAATTGTGGCTGGGGTCGATGCAACCCGTGGGCAGATTGTGACGTATCAAGATAAATTAGCGATTACCCCTTATTTTTCACGTTCTGATGGACGAACGCGTTCATGGAGTGAAGTGTGGGGTGGATCATATGCATGGTTGATGACGGTGCCGGTGCCTGAAGACGCTGGGAAGACATTGTGGGGGCATGGGGTGGGAATGAGTGCTTCTGGCGCACTTGGTATGGCGAATAATGGAAGTAATTATCAAGAGATCTTGAAACACTTCTATACTGGCATTGAATTGAAGCAGATCTACAAATAAAAAATATCCCCGATGGAACGGGGATATTTTTTTTATGCTCCGGTTGGATGTGCTGGGGTATGGGAGTGTGGGGGGACTTGGCGCTCGTCGGGCATGCCAAAGTCTTCGACGGCTTCTTCGAGATGATTTTGACGGTCTTTTTCTGATAATTCGAGAATCATTTTGGCGACTTCATTGGGATGGCGGACGTCTTCGAAATGGAAGCGCTCGATTTCACCGGCGGTTTGGACAAAGACGTCGCCGTAATTGAAGAGAGAGTTCCAAAAGCCTTTGATTTCGCTGGTAACGTCTTGGGTGCGATAGAGGCGCAATTCTGAAATGGTACGTTTGAAGAGGCCGGTTTGATTGATGTCGAGAATGCGTTTTTCCGTTACGATGAAGACATCGAGCCAGTATTCCATGAAGGTTTGGAAGACGAAGAGGAGTCCGAAGCAAAAGAAAATGCTGGCACCGAGCATGAACAAGGTGAGGTTGCTGGGGGTTTCAAAGAGATCGGGTTTGAAGAGGAGTAGCGCGCCGTAACCGCCAAAGGGCAGTAAGAAAACTAAAGCGGTGCTCAAGAGGAGTGGGAGCAAAGTAATGGGATGACGACGTAAGACATGGATGTCGTTTTCTTGCAGGCTTGAGCCTGGGAGATGGTGGAGGTCGATCATGGATTTGGAGAAAAAATGGTCGAGCTGATGAGACTACCAAAGACATTTACGCTTTGTGACCAATCAACACCAATTAAATAGAGACCAGTGATGCCAGTGGCAATAGTGATACAGGCGAGAAAACTAAAGGTGGTGAAGGCGGTGACGGTGCTGGCGATGCCGTAACGGAGCATTTGCGTGACAGAAATGAGCGCCATGAGCGCATAGATGCTCATGAGGACGAGCCAGATGAGAAAGAAAATCCAAATGGGAATCATACAAGTTGGCGATGTTTTGGGACTTCGAGACCGAGATGAAGATAGGCGGCGTCGGTGGCGGTGCGGCCGCGGGGCGTGCGTTCGAGTAAGCCTTCTTGCAGAAGGAAAGGCTCGATGACGTCTTCGAGGCTGGCGACTTCTTCGCTGGTCGAGGCAGCGAGGGTGGTTAAGCCGACGGGGCCGCCATTAAAGCGGTCGATGATGGCTCGCAAGATACGGCGGTCGGTTTCGTCGAGGCCGCGGGGATCGATTTCGAGGGCGGTGAGAGCGGCGTCAACGGTTGCCCCGTCAAGGATACCATTTGCTCGGACTTGCGCGAAATCGCGTACGCGTTTGAGCAAGCGATTGCCGACGCGGGGTGTGCGGCGCGCTCGTGAGGCCAGGCGGCGGGCAGGTTCTTCTTCAATGCTAACGCCTAGGAGATCGGCGGTGCGGCGGATGATGGCGGTCATTTCATCGGCGCCGTAGAAGTCGAGATGGAAGAGAGAACCGAAGCGGTCACGGAGCGGCGCGGTCAGCAAGCTCATCTTAGTGGTGGCGCCGATTAAGGTGAAACGCTTGAGATCGAGGCGGAGGGTGCGTGCGGTGGGACCTTTGCCGATGATGATGTCGAGCGCGTAGTCCTCCATGGCTGGATATAAAACTTCTTCGATATTGCGATTCATGCGATGGATTTCGTCGATAAATAGCACATCGCCTTCTTCGAGATTGGTGAGAATGGCGGCCAGATCACCGACACGTTCGAGCGCCGGGCCACTGGTGACGCGGATATTGCTGTTCATTTCTTTGGCGATAACATGGGCCAAGGTTGTTTTGCCTAGACCAGGAGGGCCGTAGAGTAGGACATGTTCGCAGGGTTCATTTCTCGCTTTCGCGGCTTCGAGGAAGATGGAGAGATTTTCTTTGACCTTGGGTTGGCCGATGAATTCTGACAACGTTTTTGGACGTAAAGACAATTCGAAACCGGTTTCGAGTGGGACTTCTTGGGGGGCGATTATGCGGTCTTCGTCCATATCTTCACCATGTTAGGTGGGATGGGCGAGAAAGGCAACGCAGCAGGATTGACGAGGAGGGGAAAAGGTGGCAGCGGTGTAAGAGTGACTTACATCTTCATTTATTTCCTTCATCCAATTCCCTGAGCTTGTCGAAGGGCTGCAGCCTTCGACTGCGCTGCTGCTTCGCTCAGGCAATTGTTGAGGAGAGCACGTTGTGGAAGCACTTATTAGAATCTGTAATTCCTTGCGATTGTCGAAGGGTAAAAAATTATGTTTCTTCCAAACCATTGGTCGGTCTATGTCCTTGAATGTATGGATGGTTCGTATTATATCGGCATGACATTTTTGTTGGAACAACGGATGGAGCAACATTCATTCCATGGCGTTGGATATACCGCAGGACATATTCCAAAAAAAATCGTTTATGTTGAACAATACGACACATTTGAGATGGCGAGAGCTCGTGAAATTCAATTAAAGGGTTGGTCGCGGATGAAGAAAGAGAAATTAATTAAAGGAGAATGGGGAAAATGGGAATGAGCGGTCGGAGCCCTTCGACTGTGGCTGTGCTCAGCCTCCGCTCAGGGAATTGTTAGCTGCGGGGATGATTCTGTTCGAATGTTTTATACATCCGCAAAACTGCGGATGAAGATGACGATGAGGATGCCGAGGGTGGTTAAGACTAGGCCGAAGCGTCTGGGTTGTTCGCCGGCGTGGGCTTGGGGGAGGAGTTCAGACAAGGCTAGGAAGATGAAGAAGCCGGCGAAGGCAGAGAGCATGAGGGCGAGGATGGTGGAGCTGGGGGCGAG
>JAYVTL010000115.1:0-4477 GCA_043788845.1 Candidatus Uhrbacteria bacterium | reverse complement strand
TTCGCAAAACGGACATGGTAGGGACAATTCATGAATTGTCCCTACCATGTCCGTTTGCATTCAGGACACGCGCTCTTCCTTATTTTGCTCCTTACTTCGCGTACTCAATCACCCGCGTCTCACGAATCAAGGTCACCCGTACTTCGCCAGGGAACTTCAACTCATTTGAAATCTTGGTCGCAATATCATGTGCCAGCTTTGACGCGCCAAAGTCATCCATCATCTTTGGATTCACGAACACGCGAATTTCACGTCCGGCTTGAATCGCATACACCTTATCGACACCTTCAAAACTCATCGCCGCCGCCTCTAATTCCTCCAAGCGCTTCACATACAAATCAAATGAATCCCGACGCGCCCCAGGCCGTGCACCCGAAATCGCATCCGCCGCTTTCACGATGACAGCTTCCAATGTCTTTGGTTTATCTTCATGATGCCCGATCGATTGATAACAAATCTCCTCCGGAAATCCAAACTTCTTCATGATCTGATACCCCAATTCCGGATGTCCGCCTTGCATATCATGGTCCACCGCCTTGCCAATATCATGAAACAAGCCACCTTTCTTACACACCGTAATATTCGCCCCAAGTTCCTCGCCCATCAGTGCAGACAGATTCGCCACTTCCATCGAATGCAACAAAGCATTCTGCCCAAACGACGTGCGATATTTCAAACGTCCCAAAATCTGAATCAATTTTGGATCAATCCCAGCCATTGAAATGCCCAATTCATACAAAGCATTCTCGCCAGCTTTCTTAATATCAACCGCCAATTCTTTCTTGGCTTCTTCAATCGTCTCCTCAATCCGCCCCGGATGAATCCGACCATCCGCAATCAACTTTTCAAGCGCACGCTTGGTCACCTGACGACGAATAGGGGAGAAGCCACTAATCGTGAGCATCCCCGGCGTATCATCCACAATCAATTCACAACCTGTGAGAAACTCAATCGCTTTAATATTGCGACCTTCGCGTCCAATAATTCGCCCCTTCATATCATCGCTCGGCAATTCCACATGCGACGTCGTGGTTTCAGACACCGTCGAACTCGCCAACCGCTGGATGGCCACCGCAATAATATTCTTCGCCTTTTTCTCAATTTCATCAGCTTCCATTTCATCGAGCTTACGCAAGCGGCTCATCAGCGCTTCACCCTTTTGTTCTTCTACCACCTTCATCATCCGTTCGAGCGCCTCATCCTGCGTCAGTTTAGACACTTCTTCCAACTTTTTTGTTTCTTCCGCCTTCAACTCTTCCACCCGCTTCATGTCCTCATTCACCTTCACCAAATGTAATTCGGCTTCTTTCTTTACCTCATCAATCGACAATAAGCGTTTCGCAAACTCTTGCTCACGTTCTGCCAGCGAAGCGCTTTCACGCTTCATGTCTTCCATGGTCTGCTTTTCCTGCAAACGAGCCTCTTCCAAAATCTTGATTGCCTTGTCTTTGGCGCGCAGCATCACATCCTGCTCCTTGGCATGCGCATCGGTCAGCAGTTTTTCAGCTTGCTGCTTAGCCTTAACCAAAGCCTCTTCGGCTTCCTTCTCTTTATTCCCCGATGAACTTTTGGCCAATGCCGCACCAATCCCACCACCAACAATGAACGCTAAAATGCCGTAGACATAAAACATACAAACAAACGCCCAAATAGTGCGAGAACAACTTCGATCTTCGTTTGTCCCAGGCGCCGTCACAATCTAAATATCATCCAAAACTCCCACATTTCAACTAAAATTTGGCCACCTATCAGCTCACAGCAAGTAACAAAGGAAGAACCGACCAAGTCCAGCACATTCGGAACGGAGTAACGATTAAGGGTCGGTCCTCCAAGGCTACCAAAACCCACCCCCGCCGTCCAGACCACCCAGCAAACAAAAACCCGCTTCAAGTGAAACGGGTTCCTAAGAATTTTGGCGCAAAGCCGCATCTACCTCATCCAACAACTTGGGCAATTCGACATCGCTAGGTTCTCGGTAAAGCAAGCACGGCGCCTTTACTCCAGCTCGAAGTCGCTCAAGCTCACGCCGCGCCAACCAAAGTTGAAGCAAGTGAAGCGGCTTGAGCAGCAACCACAGTATGCCACTCACCAAGGAACTTGGCGCGATCATCAGCGACGCCAGTATGGTCAGGAGAACTCGGACTACGCCATGACTGCCCTTGGTTTCGTCGGTAACAAAACTGCCAAATTCAAACGCGTGTATTTTGAACTGCATGACCAATTCACTGAACGGGTTTTCTCGCTTAACAACCGTGAGCAACAAGCGAAGTCGCCAGGCCTGCCCGGCTACCTCAACCAAAGCCACTTTTTTCTTTTCTTTCAAAGGTCACCTCCATCAACACAAAACCACAAAAAGCCAAAAAAGTCAATCATAATCATCATCCCAATCCCCGTAGGGGCGCATGCCATGCGCCCCGCTCCCGTGCCGATCGGATTGTGTGTCGGTCGGATCGGATATCGGTCGGATTATGTACTGCTCGAATCGAATACCAGTCGGACTGGGCGCATGGCATGCGCCCCTACGGGATCATCCTCGCAAAACAAAAAACCCGCTCCTCACGAAGCGGGTTTTACTTTTTCTGTCCTAGTAATTCAAATCAATCGTGCTTGCCAAATTCATTTCGGCATTGAGATTGAAGTCACTCGCATTGAGGATACCCGTCCCAAACGTATAATCGGTGTAAAAGGTGTCAGCAATATCATCAATCTTTTTATTCCAAGCCGAGCCATACAAAGTCACAGCCACCGCTTCAGAACTCACCCAGCGCAAATTGCCATGCGCACCTACTGCATACACCTTGGGATCGGTAGTGAATTTCACCATGCGCGTCCCCGGACGATATGCCACGTTTTTACCCAAAGCCATGGCTGACATTTGTGTAGCGCTAATCTCAACCACCGCACCAAAATCGGTATACCAGGTGAAATAGACCTTCGAGTTTGGAAAGGCATGGCGTTTATTGTCTGAACCAAAGTAATAGACGGCTTTGCATGGATGATCTGCCGCCGCACCATCTGGGCAGACCAATTTCACCAAGCTGCCATACGCAATCGAACCCGCTGGTGGCGGTGGATTATTGGATTGACCGCTCGCCGTCACCACCGTCTGTGCGCCATTCCCCCAATTACCCGCCGCATCACGACATTGCATTTGAAATGTATGTGAACCGGTACCAGCAGCAACCGTTGATCCGGTTGAAATCACGCCATTCACCGCCGGGGCAAAACTGGCGCTCGTCCACATCGTATTGCCATCAATTAGCAAACGGCATTGCGTCACACCCACCGTATCGCTATAGCTCGCGCTAAAACTCGTCGGTGTGCTCGCGCTAACCGCGGTTGGGCTCACCGCACCCACCGTTGGCGCCGTCGTATCAACCGATGCAGCCGCCTGAACATTCGCCGTTAAAATAGGACTCCAATTCCAATTGCCAGCCCCATCCAAACATTGAACCTGCACCAGGTGATTACCTGCCATTGAAAATACATGCGAAAAATTCGCGGTGCCTTTTTTATTCGCGGCAAACGTTGTGCTCTCGAGCAAGGTATTGCCATTGTCTTCATACAAACGGCATTGCACCACGCCCAGATTGTCTGTGTAGTTCACCGTAATGCTCGCTGCACTGCCGACGGTCGCACTAAATGGCGTAATCGAACCCACACTTGGCGCGGTATTGTCTGGCGCACTAACGGTCACCGTCGCAATCGGACCAATACCATTATGCGTAGCCGCGTCTTCACAGGTCATCCTAATATGATAGGTGCCCGCACTCGTGAAGGTATACGAAACCGTTGCCGTGCCCGAAGGTTGCGCAATCAAAACATAGTTAACCGTACCCAAATTCGTATCGGCATCAGTATCGATCAAGGAACAAGCTGTGACGCCGGTATCATCACTAAACGTAGCCGTAAAATTTGTGGCAACACCTGTGGTAACTGCCGTCGGCGACAGCGCGCTGACAACAGGAAAGCTGATATCCGGAAACTCAGTGGCGAATGCTGGCGCGGCCACGGCAAGTGACAAGGCGGCACTCAATATTGCGGAACGTAAAAAGTATTTGTGCATATACCAACAGTATACACGCATTACTCAATCACGAAAGTCAGCTTTTACGAAGGTTTCTGAGCTAATTCTTCCAAGCTTTTCGCATCTTTCACATCATTGTCTCCAATCTTTGTTCGACGCAGCGCCGTCAAATACGCCCCGCATCCCAGCTTCTCGCCCAAATCACGCGCCACTGCTCGCACATAGGTACCCGAAGAACTCGACATTTCAAATGTCACACTCGGCCATTCATACGAAAGAATCTTGATCGTATGAATCGTAATAATTTTTTTTGGTCGCTCCACCGTATCTCCCAAACCCTTGCGTGCCAGCTCATACATTTTCTTCCCACCCACCTTTTTAGCAGAATACAATGGCGTGATTTGCTCCGACGTCCCAAGAAATGTTTTCAATGCAGATTCAACCTCCGCC
>JAYVTL010000114.1:0-2130 GCA_043788845.1 Candidatus Uhrbacteria bacterium | reverse complement strand
CAGGGGACACAAGCGGTGGAAATTGCGTATCAGCGGCGTGATGAAATGAAAAAGGTGATGGTGACGCCGCGTGAATTGAAAGAAGTTGGACGAGTGGCGATTGGTGTTGGATTGGCAGATGCGGGAGTGGTGTCATTGCCATTGCCGCAAGCCTTGGTGGGAGCAGCGGCAACGACGTATCAGATGACCAAGTTGATTTTGTTTTCGTTTGGTATGATTGTTCACGATTTATTCGTCAAACAAAGGTTGACGCAAGATGTGGCGGGTCCAGTTGGGATTGCGGTGATGACCGGGCATGTGGCGCGCGAAGGACTGATGCCGCTCTTGGAATTCGCGGGGATGTTGTCGGTGAATTTGGCGGTGATTAACTTTTTGCCGATTCCAGCTTTGGATGGTGGGCGAGCGTTATTCTTGATTATTGAAGCCATTCGTCGCAAGCCGATGAATCGCCGGCTTGAAATTGGGATTCATAATATTGCGTTCTTGTTGTTGATTGGTTTGATTTTGGTGGTCTCGGCGCGCGATGTGACGCAGTATAGTGGCGTGATTTGGAGTGGAGTGAAGGGGATGGTCGGAGGCAATTTTTAGTGTCCCATTGGGTGTTGGATGCTATTTTGGTTTTCCGGTGCGTTCAAAGTTGATGCGTTCAGCGGGGCGGGCGTATTCCCAGACGGTTGGATCTTTCATGAGATCTTCGAGTCGGCCGATATGATTTTGCGTGGCGTCGATGATCCACGCATCGCCATGGCGGGTGGTATAGCGAACCCAAACATGAGCGCCGATCTGTTGTTCATCAGCAAAGGCCATGCTATTGCGATCGAGTGAAAAAGTGCCGGTGAGTTTGGTACCTTCGGCTTTTTCTTGTTGAAGTTTTTCGAGCAAGTAGGCTACGAGTAAGGCTTGATGTCGACAGACGCCAGTGTGATTCTCGAGAAAAGCGGAGAGGTGAACTTTTTGATCTTTGATGCCTTTGGTGAGCGAACGTACCACGGCTTCGGTGCGGTGCAGATTGGCGGGCATTTCTTTTTGCGTGATATCGAAGATGAATTTCAAAGCAACATTTTTGGGTGTGGCCTTTATATTTTGCGCGATGCGTTCGAGGTGCGGAAGAAAATCTTGGCGGTAAAAATTATTCAGGACGGCGTTTTCGCGTTTGCCGTTTAGTGTGTCGTCGACAACGATGGCTTCGCGAGCACCGGCGCCCAGATAGACACCGCCGATAATGTGATCCATATGGCTGCCGATGATGCGGCGACCGGTGTAGCGGCCGTATGGAGAGCCGGGATCCTCGGGTCGAGGCGGTGTAAAGTTGGGATCGTCGCGGAGTCGTTGACCGATGACTTCGGTGCGTGACCACTCGGCCTTGCGGTCTTTTAGTGGGCCTGGCATTTCGGTGGGCATGGGCGAAATTGTACACCCTGGGAATTGTGGCGGCTATTTGCTACAGTCTAGGGCATCTATGCAGGATCAACTGAATGCGATGAAGCTGGAAGCCGAACAAGCGATTGCTAAGGCAAAAAGTGCTATGGAACTCGAAGAAATTGAGATCCAGTACTTGGGGCGCAAGGGCGCGCTGACGGCGATGCTCAAAGGTTTGGCGACCGTGTCGGCGGAAGAGCGCCCAAAATTGGGGCAGATTGCCAATGAGATCAAACGCGATCTTGAGGGCGATTTAGCCAAGCGACGTTTGGAATTTGAGAATGCGGCTTTGTCGAATTTAGCCGAAGCCGAGCGGGAGGATGTGACGGAGCCGGGGCTGCGACCACCGGCGGGGCATTTGCATATTGTGTCTCAAGCGATTTGCGAGATTACCGATATTTTTGCGAAGATTGGATTTACACGCACTCGTTACCCTGAAGTTGATTGGGATTGGTTTGCGTTTGAAGCGTTGAATATGCCCAAGGATCATCCCGCGCGCGATGAATGGGAAACGTTTTTTATGGAGGCGCCAGTGTCGAAAAAAGGAAAGATGGTGTTGACGCCACATGCGACCAATGGCACGGCGCGTATTCTTGCCGAAGGACAAATGCCGATTCGGTCGATAAATATTGCCAAGACCTATCGTCGGCAAATAGATGTGACCCATGTCCCGATGTTCCACCAATTTGATGGTGTGTACGTGGATGAGAA
>JAYVTL010000113.1:0-2695 GCA_043788845.1 Candidatus Uhrbacteria bacterium | reverse complement strand
CAACATCAAGAGCTATCTCAGTGAGACAGAAAGAATAAAAGCGAAGATCAGGAATTACATACGAGACCCAGAACATTCGTTCACACCAAATTTTTTAGTACTTGCTTTTAGTAAAGGGATTCTCCATTCAAAGATTTACGCCTAACGATACGCGAGAGGTTTAGTGAGCCGTCCTCATGTCCTTTCGCTTTTTTCTTAGGTGTTTTATTTATAATATCTCTCTATGGATCAATCTCTCCTCACCCATACCTATAGATTTCATGTTGACGCTCTCAACGATCAACATCGAGCGGAACAAATCAAAAGTCTGCTTCGGGCCTGTCTCGAAAACGCTCTTGGAAGGCAGAAAGTTGCAACCGATGTCGAACATCGAATCCTGACTATTTCAAGCTCGGAGCTTCTCGATATCGTTCACATCAAAACATCACTTCAGCCTCATGGCTTTCATCTTCGAGAAGCTCAAGAACAGGCAATTGTAGCATCTCAAAACAACAGCCAGTCAACGAATGAATCGAAAGTCATAAACGTGTACATTGACGGCATGACCTGCCATAGTTGTGAAGTCACCATCGAACGAAATTGGAAAAAGTTGGAAGGTATAAAAAAAGTTGAAGTAAATGTGACGACTGGCAAAGCGCAAATCGCCTATGCAGGATCAGCCCCGACCATTCCGCAATTGCAAAACGCTCTAGGCAAGGAGCAGTATCTTGTGAGCGAAAACGGGGGCGTCATTCGTAAAACGAAGACTCCAATTCTACAGCTCGTAGGAATATTTGCATTGGTACTCATACTTGGAAATATTTTTTCGAAGCTTGGGTGGTTAAAATCCAATTTTGCCATCGGTAGCGAAATGAGTTTTGGTGCTGTCTTCATTATTGGATTGGTCGCGGCGAGTTCCTCATGCATCGCTATTGCGGGTGGGCTTCTGCTATCATCAGCAAGCAAATTTAACGAACGATATACATTCGCTGGGCCGATGGGAAGGATGCGACCCGTATTTCTATTCGTGACTGGTCGTATTGTTGGTTACACCCTCCTAGGAGGTCTCTTGGGAGTTGTCGGCAAAGTCCTAGCACCTTCACCATTGATTACAGCCCTTATCACAATTCTTGCAGCTCTATATATGCTCGTGATGGGTCTCGACATGTTGCAGATTGCTCCAGCTTGGCTCAAACGTCTGACGCCAAAAATGCCCAAGTCTGTTTCACATCGTGTGTTGGACGCGGAAGGCAAGGAACATCCACTTGCGCCACTCGCTTTGGGTGCCGCGACGTTCTTTCTTCCTTGCGGTTTCACCCAAGCACTCCAGCTATACGCTATTACCACCGGTAGCTTCATCTCGGGCGCATTGACCTTAATGGCTTTTGCACTTGGAACGGCACCCGCTCTGTTGGCTCTCGGCTGGGCATCCGGTTCTCTCAAGGGGAAAGTAGGCAAATTCTTCTTCAAGTTTTCTGGTGCTCTCGTAGTCGTACTTGGCCTGTGGAATATCCAAAATGGATTGACCATCGCAGGGTATCCGCTCTCATTCCCGACCATTTCCTTCTCAGCGCCTACCGCTGCAGCTTCAGCAAGCGGTACGAATATCGTCATGGATGGAAATACACAGGTCATAAAAATGGCCGTCGATGGTGGGTATCAACCAAGTCAATTTACCCTGAAAGCGGGCCTGCCAACTCGCTGGGAGATTGATGGAACAAAAGCTGTCGGATGCACCTCGGTGCTCATCTCACGACAACTTGGTATCCAAAAACAATTAGCATCTGGTCCGAACACAGTCGAATTCACCGCTCCAACGCAACCGGGCACCTATCCATTCAGCTGCTCCATGGGAATGTACCGAGGACAGATCACGGTCGTCTCAAACTCCTAATATGAATACGAAACTGAAAATCAAGGGGATGCACTGCGCTTCTTGCGCTCTGACAATCGAAACAGCCCTCAAGGAAACGCCCGGCGTCAAAGACGCGAACGTGAATTTTGCTATGGAACAGGCGACCGTCGAGCATGACGGCATGGTATCGACGGACCCGCTCGTTCACGCTGTCAAAGAAGCAGGGTATGAGGCCGTACCCGTAATGAAAGGTTCTCACATGGAGCATGGCGCTGGGACTAACATGACGGCAGATCATGAAATGAGCATGGGAAGCGAAGATCACATGCAGCATCAGGGCTATATCTCTTCAAGCGGGTTGATGATTGCTACGGCATTAGCTTTGCCACTCCTCATCAACATGTTCGCGCAGCCGAACATTGGAATCGTGTTCGGCAAACCAGCATGGGACGTGCTTGTTGCGCTGGCGACCTGGTATCTTGTGGCCAAGATGGGCTGGAAATTTCATGCTGGAACGTGGAATGAACTGAAACACAAGCGAGCCAACATGGATACGCTCGTGACAGTAGGAACCGGTTCAGCCTTGCTATGGAGTACCTACGCATTCTTCACGGGACAAGATGTCTATTTTGAAGTCGCGGGCATCGTCATCTTCTTTCTCCTCATTGGAAAATTTTTGGAAGCCAGACAACGCCAACGAGCAGGGGAGGCCATCCAAAAATTACTCGCTTTGCATGCGAAGCTTGCGCATCGATTAAAACCTGATGGAACAACCGAGGACGTTGATCCGGATGCGTTGAAGATTGGCGACCGATGTCTCGTCAAAAGCGGCGAGCGCATCCCTATGGATGGCAAGGTAGT
>JAYVTL010000112.1:0-2859 GCA_043788845.1 Candidatus Uhrbacteria bacterium | reverse complement strand
AAAGAGAAGCGCCATGTGCGGAGGGTGGGGATGTTGGGGTAGGGGCGTGATTCATCACGCCCCGGGCGAAAAGGGGTCAAAACGGCATGAGCAGATCGGCATGCCGAGCAGGGCGCGATGAATCGCGCCCCTACGCCGACGAAACAAAGAACGAATACTATGAACCAAATCATTCCAGCCATTCTCGCAAAAACTGAAGATGAGTTTCGTGCAAAGCTCAAAGCCATTGATGGGGCGGCGCCGCTGGTGCAGATTGATGTGATGGATGGGCAGTTGGTGCCAAATGAGACTTGGTTTGAGGCGGAGATTTTAAAATCGATTCGGACGTATACCAGGTTTGAATTGCATTTGATGGTGAAGGATCCGGAGGGGTATTTGAAAAAATGTGAAGGATGGAAACAGTTGGCCCGGGTGATTTGGCATTATGAAAGTGGGGTAGATCATTTGGCGTTGGCGAAATGGGCGCGGAGTAAGGGTTGGCAGGTGGGGTTGGCGCTGAATCCAAAGACACGAGTAGCGACCATAGATGAGCTGGTGCCGTTTTTTGATGAGATTTTAGTCATGGGCAATACGCCGGGGTTTAGTGGGAAGGCGTTGACCAAAAAAACCGTAGAGCGGGCAACAGAATTGCATTTGAATTGGCTGACCAAGCCGATTGGATTTGATATTGGGGTGAATGCAAAGACCATCCCGGTATTGGCAGATGCGGGGGTGACGCGCTTTTATGCGGCCAGTGCGATTTTTGGAGAAGTGGATCCCAAGGCGGCGTATAAACAATTATGCGAGCTGGGGGCGTAGTACGAAAAAGAAGAAAACGCAGAGTAAAAAAAGACCGCCCTAGAGAACCGGGGCGGTGTTTTTTACTTGCGCGGTTTGCCGGGCGATTGGGCGCCGTAGACCCGTCTGGGTGGTGGAGGAAATTTTCGGTGTCGGCGATGCGCAGGTTGCATCCATCGTCAATCTGAAGCAATTTTGGTATCCTGAATTTTATATGAAACGTTTTCTTTCTTCTTTGGCGGGTTTGGCCATGTTGGCCGGTGTCATTGGGCCAACGGCCGCCAGTGCGCAAGTGACTTTGCAGGCTGGGGATTTGATTAAGGGGCCGGGCGATGCGGTGTATTACTATGCTGGCAATGCCAAGCGCTATGTATTTCCTACGAGTGCGACGTATTTTACTTGGTATTCGGACTTTTCGAGTGTAAAGACGCTTAGTGCGAGTGAGCTAGCAGAGATCGCGATTGGTGGGAATGTGACGTATCGGCCGGGGGTGAAATTGGTAAAAGTGACGACGGATCCCAAGGTGTATGCGGTGAGTGCGCATGGCGTATTGCGCTGGGTGTCGAGCGAGAGCGCGGCCTTGAGCTTGTACGGTGCGAATTGGAATAAAAATATTGATGATGTACCGGATACATTTTTTACCAATTATACGGTGGGGATTTTAATTGTGAATGGGTCGGATTTTCAACCGGCGGCGCAGCGTGATGCGGCCGTGACGATTGATGTCGAAAAACAAGTGACCGTGGCGAACCCGGTGCCAACACCTAGCCCGACACCGACGCCAACGGCGACGAGCACGACGGCGACGCTGACCTTCACTGCTTCAAAGTCACAAATTCAAGGTGGTGATGTTATTTCGGTCACGGCCACCAGTCAGGACACGGGTGGAGTGGCGCGCTTTGATTTGTTTTTTGATGGGAGTTTGTTTAAGAGCTGTGTGGCGACGACGGTGTGTTCGGGCGAAAAGCTGATTCCATTGTCTGGCACAAAGACGGCGTATGATTTTGTGGCAACGGTGAAAAGCGTGAGTGGGGTTGTGCAAAGCAAGTCCTTAACCTTGCCGGTATTGAAGGATGGAGCGAGCATGGTGCGCGTTACGTTGAGCCCAGCGCAGATTTTGCCAAGTCAAAATACCACGGTGCAAGTGGAAGCTGATATCAGCTTGGCAGTTTTGCGGATTGATATCATGGTTGGTCCTACCATCGTCAAAGGTTGCGTCGATGGTTCGAGAATCTGTAATTGGAGTGAACATATTGATGGAGCGGCGTTGGGCAAAAGCTATGCGGTGAGTGCCGTGGTGACCGATACCTTGGGACGAACCTATACCTCGAAAGTCTCGACGCTAACGATTGGAACAAATGATACGCCCAGCGTGACGGTCACGCCGGCGAAAACGAGCATCTTCGCAGGCGAGAAGGTGGACGTGACGGTGAGCGCGAGCGATCTTGATGGCATCGCCTCGATCGACGTGATGCAGGACGGTGTCAGCTTGAAACATTGTGACGGCGCGGTGCCGTGCACGGTCTCGACCGGTCCGTGGAACGTGGCTGGTGCTGATCTGCAATTTTCGGGACAAGCGACGGATGCCAAAGGTGGTATTGGTAGCAATCAAGCGATGAAGGTGGTGCATGTAAATAGCTTGTAAACGATTGAACACATTTGGGGTACGAAGCCCTCGAGTTGCTCGAGGGCTTTTGGTTTTTGATTGACGTTTTTGCGTCTGACCGCCATACTCTTAGGGCATTTAATTCATAAATCCAATGCACATGAACTCATTGTTCAATCGCGCAGCGGCAGCAGCAGCGACCCTCGGGCTCGCCTTTGCCCCACTCGCAACTCACGCCATGACCACGACCGCTTTTGGTCCTGGTGATTTGATTAAGTCCAGCGCCAGCAATTCTGTGTACTACTATGCATCGAATGGAAAGCGCTATGTGTTTCCAAATGATAAAACGTACTTCACTTGGTACAAAGATTTTGCCACGGTGAAAACGATTCCTGCTGGTTTATTGTCGACGATTTCGATTGGCGGCAATGTGACCTATCGCCCAGGAGTGAAGATGGTGAAGATCACGACAGATT
>JAYVTL010000111.1:0-4284 GCA_043788845.1 Candidatus Uhrbacteria bacterium | reverse complement strand
GTCGGACACAAAGAGCAATCCGGAATATGCTGGGTGTGTGATCGTGCTCGAACATGAGTTTGTGAATGGGCAGGTGGTGACGACCTTGTTGGGGCACTTGGCGTGCGAAAACAAGACGGCGTATGACAAGACGCTGAAGAAGGGCAATCCGAGTGTGGGGTCGGTGGTGCAGCGTGGGCAATATCTGGCACATGTGAATCACTATTGGAGTGGGAGTAGCGAGACATTGGATTGGCATCATCTGCATTGGGGGATGCGTAAGGGCAAGTATGTGGCAGCCAATCAGGGCGACTATGTGCGGGGCTATGCGCATCCGAGCGAGTTTATGACTGACCCAGTGACGCAGGTGAAGGTGCATCCGACTTGGGTGGATCCGTTTACGGTAGTGGCGGCAAATGGGGATCCGGCGCAGCAGGTGGATACGACGATTCGGCATCATCCCCCGGGGAGTTTGCTCGAAGATCCCGGCGGCGGGCGATGGTTGGTGCAAAGCGCAACAGAAATCCGGGCGATTGCCAATCCGACCTTTGTGGCGGATCGATATGATGCGGCGCGCGTGGTGAAAGTGGCGCAAACGGAAGTTGATTGTCATGCGAAAGGCGCGATGATTGCTCCGCTCGGTACGGTGACGTTGTATCAGCGGCCTGGGTCGAGTGCGGTGGTGATGGCGTATGCGCAAGGCGCGCTGCGTTACGAGGTGATTCGTTGGGAAGCGTTGCTGTCGTGGGGGTTTGCTAGTGCGGACCTGACGACGGAGACGAATTTCATCAGCTTGCTCGAAAAGACGTATGCGCCGAATGGCTTTAGGCGAATGCGGGCGGGGAGCTTGGTGAAGGCGGACGAGGAAAGCGAAGTGGCGATGGTGACACCGCAGCAGACGCGGGTACCGATTGCGTCGGGTGAGGTGTTTACGGCACTTGGTTTCAAATGGGAGCAAGTCGTATCTATCCCCAAAGTGGTGCTTGACCAGGTGGCGGGGGTGCGTGAATTGCCGGCGATTGATCTGGCGGATATTCATGCATGTCCGGTGCCGGCGGCTTGCCCGAATGGTGGGAATTGTGGAGGTGGGATGCCGCCAGAAGGGAATGGCGGAGCGGGTGGTGCAGCGGGGAGTTCTTCGAATGGTCCGTGTGAACCAAATCCTTGCGAGATTGGTTATAGCTGTTCGGTGAAGAATACTGTGACGTATTGTTCGTTCGTGCCGACAGGCATGGGTGGAATGAGCGGGATGTCAGGAGCTGCTGGTGCTGGCGGAGTGCCTGGTTCATCGGGAGCGGGCGGAGTTGCCGGCGCAGCGGGTTCACCACCGAGTACAATGGTTGCATTGCAGCTTAGTTACGTGGGACCGGTGATGCCGGGACTGATCGTGATGAATGCGTGGTGGCAACCGCCGATGAGTGCGCCGCGGGCATGGGCGCCGATGATGGAATGTGTGGATGCGTTGCCTGGTGATGGCGCATTTGAGTGTAACTTTCAGCTGCCGCATGGCACGACTTCGCTCGAGTGGCAGCTTGATTTGCCGGATGGTAGATATTGGGGCGATGAATCGTGCTGGCCGACGGGTGGTTGTGGTCAGCCGATTGGGAAGCTCACGCTGTCTGATATGAACGGTACGCCGATCGTGTACGAGATGTTGCCCAATAAACCAGGAGAACCATATTTGAAAGGACATGTTGCCTTTATCCCTTGATGCAATACGCCCCGAGCAACTTTTGGGGCGTATTTTTATAAAAAACTTTATCCACATTCAACTCTTGCGCGCGTTTGTCGGGTGTGAGAGTATGGAACAGAAATAGAACACATATGGCAAAAAAACAACACGACGAAAAAGATGAACGCCGTCAGGCGGCCCAAGTAGCGATTGATCAGATTAAAGAAAAGTTTGGTGAAGGCAGCATCATGCGCTTGGGTGAAGCCAAGAAGATGGTGGTGGATGCCGTGCCGACTGGCTGTTTGTCGCTTGACCTGGCTTTGGGGGTGATGGGCGTGCCGCGTGGTCGGGTGGTGGAAGTCTTTGGTCCAGAATCTTCGGGTAAGACGACTTTGGCGTTGCATATTATTTCAGAAGTGCAAAAACTTGGTGGGATTGCGGCCTTTGTGGACGCCGAACATGCGCTTGATCCAGACTATGCACGTAAAATTGGCGTGAAGGTGGATGAACTTTTAATTTCGCAGCCAGATGCGGGTGAACAGGCGTTGGATATCGTTGAGACGCTTGTCCGATCTAATGCGGTGGATGTGGTGGTGGTGGACTCGGTGGCAGCTTTGACACCACGGGCTGAAATTGAAGGCGAGATGGGAGATTCGCATATGGGTTTGCAGGCGCGTCTGATGAGTCAGGCTTTGCGTAAATTAACATCGGTGATTTCGAAGACGAAGACAGTGGTGGTGTTTATTAACCAGATTCGTCAGAAGATTGGCGTGGTCTATGGAAATCCAGAGACTACGACAGGTGGAGTTGCGCTTAAGTTTTATGCCTCGCAACGCATTGAAGTGCGTCGGAGTGCGCAGATTAAGATGGGAGAGAAGATTATTGGGAACCGCGTGAAGGTGAAGATTGTGAAGAACAAGATGGCCGCGCCATTTCGGACTTGTGAGTTTGATATTATGTATAACGAAGGTATTTCATTGTCGGGCGACTTGCTCGATATTGGAACCGAGTACGGTGTGATCAAGAAAGCGGGGAATTCGTATACGTATAAAGAAGAAAAATTGGGCGTGGGGCGTGAAAATGCCAAAGCTGGCTTACGCGAACGCACCGAAGTGTATAAAGAAATTCGTGAACAGGTTATTTTGGCTTGGCGCACACGTGAAGCAGCTGAAGGCGGGGCTCCGTTGCCAGGCGGAGACGAAGAAGGGGCAGAAGAAGCACCATCAGAGGAATAATTTGGGTTTCAAGTTTCAGTTTGGATTGACTTCGGAGAGAACGGGATGGTTTTCTCCGAGGTCAGCGTGACTTTCACTTACAAATTCGATAATATAGGTGCAAACCATGGGACGAAAACGCAAAGGTGGGCTTCCATTTAGTTTGGCTTTGGATCCGGAGACGGCCCATGGTGTGTTTACGGTGGCTTTGTTTGCGTTGGCGGCTTTGTTGTTGCTGTCTTTGTTTGATTTGGCGGGGAGCTTGGGAACGGCGGTGGATATGGGGATGGCGAGGGGGTTTGGGTGGGATAGAATTGTGATGCCGTTTATGTTGATTGGGGTGGCGATTCATGAATTGTCGCCGGCGCGCTTGCCGATGAAGCCGACGAATTATTTGGGTTTTATTTTGTTTTATTTGTCGTTGAATCCTTTGGTGCATGCGGCTTCGGTGACCGAGTCGGCGCCGACGGAGGAAATTTTGATGAAGATGGGTGGGAAGTTTGGGATGATTGTGGCCGAGCCATTTATTTCGATCTTGGGACGTCCGGGGGCAATGACGGTATTTATTGCGTTGACTGCGATTTCATTGTTGTTGATGTTTAATACGTCCTTACGCAAGGTGGTGGAAGTATTGTTGCGTGTGTTGAGGGTCTTGAAGCGGATTGGGTTGGCTTTATTGGTGCCGTTTAAGTGGTTGGCGGCTATGCAGACGCGACGCGTCGAAGAGCGCGTACGATCGGCGGTGGCGAAGCCGGTGGAGGTGAAGGGCGAGTCGCGAGTGGTGAGTGGTGAGTCGGCGGAGGAGGAAGATGAAGAGGTTGAGGATGAGGAAGAGGCGGATGAAGATGATGAGGAGGCGAGTGAACGTAAACCAGCGGCGGTGGTGAAGGTGAAGCCGCGCAAGAAGCATCCGATGATTGTGATCCCGTTTGAGTTGTTGATGCGACGTGATCAAAAGCCGACGTCGGGAGATATTCAGCATAATCAATATGTGATTGAGCGGACGCTCGAGACATTTGGGATTCCGGTTGAGATGGGTGAAGTGTCGGTGGGGCCGACGGTGACGCAATTTACACTCAAGCCTTCTGAAGGTGTGAAGTTGGTGAAAATTACGGCCTTGCATAATGATTTGGCCTTGGCTTTGGCTGCGCATCCTATCCGGATTGAGGCGCCAATCCCGGGCAAGTCATTGGTTGGGATTGAAGTACCAAATCAAAGTGTGGCCACGGTGGGTTTGCGTGAAATCTTAGAGACGAAAGAATGGAAGGAACGAAAGACGGATGTGTCATTTGGGTTGGGTAAGGATGTGAGTGGGAAGCCGTGGGTTGCGGATGTGGGGAAGATGCCGCATTTGTTGGTGGCTGGGGCGACGGGGTCGGGTAAGTCGGTGTGTTTGAATACGATTATCATGTCGATGTT
>JAYVTL010000110.1:0-6170 GCA_043788845.1 Candidatus Uhrbacteria bacterium | reverse complement strand
ATTCGTCGGATCAACTTTTCCATTACACGTTTGCTGATCAATCCGATTATTATTAATAAAATAGTACGGCTTACCCACGGTATGCGCCGGATCACTATGATCATTCGAGTCACGAAACTCGGTACATTCACTTTGGTCTTTTGGACACAATGCCGTCCACCCTTGGTAATCGCTCGAGAATGGGAAGTCCATCAAAAAGACATTGGCTCCAGACAACAAGTTTGGCGCACACGGCAAACCACTCTTCTGCGAAAACCACCCAGAATACTGCCCATCCGGATAGCTATAGGCCGGCTGCGTCGCCGAACCTGCAAATGACGCGCCCTTCAACTGTACCTTATCACGATACTCACAAACATGACTCTGCGGATCACGAAAATACGATACGGTCTTTCCACTCTGAAAGGTGTCACAAAATAATTCCGTTGGCCGACACATCACATCTGGTTCAGCATTTTTCATGTACTGATTGATGTCATCAATCAAATAAATATTCTCAAAACTATTCGCCGTCGTCGCTAAACCTGTCTCTGGACCAAGTTTATTTTGCGAGTTAAATACCGGTTTCCCAAAAGCACGACAGCTTGCTTGCGTCGCATCACAATGTGCCGCCGGTTCATCAATCACATACACATATCGATCCGCCGGACGTGTCGTCGTCACCGACCCAGAAAAGATATTGTCATACATCCGTCCCCCAGTATTTGGCTGCACCGCCGGCGTCCCTTTCACCACAAAACTCTGTGCATACGCGTTATCAGAATTCCGCGAATCCACATAGGCGCTACACCCCACCACTTCAAACTTACATAAATTGTTGAACTGTCGCACCGTCACCTGACGGTTCTTCCGATCTGAATATTGCTTACAACCCAACATGGCTTGTGGCAACGGCGCGCCTTCTGGCGTCTGATCACATTGCAATGGCGTCTTCCAGCTCCCACGCACCACATAGCTCACATCCTGCAATTGGTCGACCCGCACTTCATCAATAAACGTATTGCTTGGCATGCCCTTAAACGCCACCAAGTTCGCCCCCGTCTTGCTCGCCACAAACGGCCCCACTTCGAAGCGTTTCCAGTCTGGCGTCAAACCAAATGGCAATTGATTGGCATTCTGCTCCACCATCACCACCGATGGTGGCGGATTTGGCGTTGGCGACTTAGCCCAAAACGTCACCATATACAACCCACCCGTCGCCGACACAAATTTCGCATTAAAGCCCTGACCGCTTGGATTCCCCGTCACTGTATATTTGAGCGAATAATCACCCACCAACAAGGCTTCCTTCGAAAACTCCAACTTGCCAGGCGCCACTGCCGCAAACCCAGCGCTCGATGACGCATTGGCAAAGGTATCGTTAATAATGCTCTTCGTATTTTGTCCGGTTGTTCCTCGATACCCACGACAACCCGCAAAGCCAGGCGCGCAAGCATTACTCGCCGCGGCCAATACATGATAGATACATTGCTTGCTGTCATTCAAAAATGCTCCGCCTGTTTTCGCGCAATCATCCGCATTTGATTTCGCTACACGATAATCCGTACACGAAGCATTCGAATCAATCGTCTGCGAGAAAAATCGATAATACGCATTCCCATTTTGATCGTATAACTGACGACAATCCAAGTCTGCACCCAACTTCCAAGCCTGCTCGGTACAACTCGCCGGGTCTTTCAAAATCCCATCTGGCCCAGCTTTCTCGAGAATCTTTGGCTGATAAGAACCTGGCGTACCTGTATCCGTCCCAATCAAACTCCAAGTCCGCAATTGAAACCCCGTAATATCCGAACCCTCCCAGGTAAAGAAGGTTTTGGTTGCATCACTTGGTTTTTCACAGGCACGCGTATACGTGAAATAAGCCTTTTGCTCACCACCCGTCGACTGTGCCTCCACATTGGTAAACTCCTCACAACCTGCCGCATCCGCCGTACATTGCACCCCAGTCGCCGGAATAAAATTCACCACCGTATCATCATTTGGATCATTCAATTTCGCGTTCGTGCTCTGCACCAAGTCAAACGACGATGGCAATTTGCGATATTCCGCGTATCCCACACAACTCGCCGGACAAAAATCCGTCTTACTCAAATTTGCCGGTATTTCACCAGCCGAGCTCCCACCAACTTCACGATACGCCTGACAACCCGCCTCCACCTGCTGACATACCCGAGCAAAATTCGCACACTCCGCCCGATCTTTTGCCGCACCTCCCTGACATGCATAGTCTTCGGGCGCTATTTTCAAATGATCAGCCTGCAAAGCCGTATTCGTGCCACTAATATATGGTGTCGCCGCATCGCCTTCTTCCAACTCCACCGCATCAATCCCAGAATTTACACCCGCGACATTTATTTCTGCTTTCACCACATTTTCAGGCGACACAAATTCACAGGTATACCGCGTCCAACCCTGGTTGATAAAAGCTCCGGCTCCTGCCGTCACATACCCGCTCGATTGCTGACAATTACTTGAGGCGTAATATTTTTTATTATCCGTAATGTTCGAATAGACCACACCATCTAAAGTAAAATTATCCTTCCCAGTATCCGGCTGAAAGAAATACACCGCTACCGAAGCCGTAGCATTCGCCGTATCCGTTCGCGCATAAAACGACAAGACATAATTGCGCAAAGGACGCATATCCACCGCTTGGCGATACGAAGAATTATTCCCCAACGGCACAATCGCCGTCCCACCATCAAACGAAGCCGGACCCGACGCCGGGTCAAACGCCTTCATCTGCCCAAACGGTGATAACCAACCGTCATATACCGGGGGAGCATCCTTGGTCGCATCCTCAAATGACCCATTCTTCACCAAATTCAACGAACTTTGCCCCAATGCGAGAGCATAGACCTTGGTACAACCTTCATTCGCCGCATCACAAGTCTTTACCGTCTTATCAAAATACACGCGCGGTCCTTGCACCTTCCAATTCGCATCAATCGAACCAATCCAACGATCGGTACTCGTCGTAACCACATCATGTACCGTCGCATACATCATGCAGCCAGCATTGTCAGCCGTACACGCACCGTAGTCGATGGTATTGCGCACATACGACACCAATTCCCCACCCGTCGTTCCAATCGCAATGCTGCTCCCAATACTCCCCAAGCTTTTGCTTGGCTTAACATAGGTCCGACAACTGGCATATTTCTCATCACACGAATCTCCACCAAACCGCCAGACCGTTTTTTCTGCGGCACAATATCCATAACTCCCCACACATTTACCCGCATCATCACGCTTCAAACACGATGTCGCATCCGTACATTCCTGCACACGCTGATGCGCGTTCCCCGAACCCTGTACCGCATTGGTAAAACCCGTCACCTGACACTTAAATGGCGGAGCGGTTAATACCCAATTTGGGTTGATCAACTTACACCATGGATGCGTCGAGTCCACCTGTCCCTGATCATTACAGTTATAAAAACCATCTAAGACCGTACCCAAAGTAACATATCGTCCACCCGATTTTTTATTATAAACGCTATTCGCCGCCAATTCCCACCCACTCGGCAGAATACGCGCAAACCGCAATTTTGCGAGATTCGGCGAACAATATGAATGCTTATAACAATCAGTATCTTGGTTTTGCTGTGCTTCCCACTCTGGCACTAATTCCCATTCTGGGTGCAGGTATTGCGTCTTCGAATCTGCCTTCAAACCCGCAGCCCGAGCCACCGTAAACGCCCCATTCCCCACCGCAGCATGCAAACCATTGGCAAACCCAGTATCCATCGAACATCCCCACAAACCACGTGGGGTATTGCACGTCGACAACAAGGTAATAAAATCCGTGTCATCATTGGTCGATAAATTTGGACGAAAGACATCATTATAAAAAGCCGCAATAATATTCGACCGTCGTTCTGCCGCTGTCCCACCCGGCCCCGTTTCGGCCGTCGGATCAGCTTCGGGCAAGGTCAAACTCACCAAATTTACCGTTTCATCGGCTTGCCCACCATTAATCCATTCTGCTAATTTCGCCATGCCTGCTTGTAAAAACGTCACTAAAAAAGCATTGGCTGCCACCCGCGGCAATGTCTCGGCCCCTGTCTGCAATGCACCCAAGCTCAAAGCCAATGTATTCAAGGATCCAGTATCCTGGATTTCCTTAATCATATTGGTTTGCATCAACGAATCACGCGCCACCGCCGACGGCGCTTTAAAATTCCCACTAATCGTATCGCGCAATGGCTTCAAACCCTGACCTTCCAAGCGCGTCAACACATTGCCCTCCTTCACATCCAAAAAGTTCTGCAAAATCTTTTGATTTCCAGTAATCGCAATATTCACATCATTCCCACCAAAACTGATTCCACTCCGTACCGTCTTTGCCAAGGTGCTTGGCTGCAAATTTTGATACGACTGATCAAAATTATCAACGATCGTATCAAACGTACATTCTGGCTGTGGAATGCGCAGCAACTTCCCACTTAAACCCGCACCCAATTTCACATTGAAATTTAATGCATGACACAAATCCCAACCCAATTGGTCTTTAAAAATACTTTGATTCAATGCATCAGCCTCTCGATTCAACAATTCATTTCCCACATCCTTCAAAAAACCTCTAAAGTCCTTCGTATAAAATTGTGGACTCCCATTGGCTCCGGTCAATATCCATTTAGCAAAAGTTTCACTCATCCTTTGCACCACCACCGCCGCGGTATCCAAAATCGCAAACATCACGGTAAACTGCAAACCACGCAAAATCCCCTCATTAAAAGCTTTATAAAACTCGTAATACTTACACTCGAACGGATAGGTCGCAGTAATATCAGAACTTGGTCCGCCTGTCGCACCCGGCCGAAAACCCGCATTGAAACCCAACTGCGGAATCCCTGGCCCCGGGCAGGGGTAAATTGGCGGCAACGGAACAACACCTGCCGCCATGACCGCTTGACCGGCTCCACTGATCAAAAAAACCGTCACCAACATGGCGCAGACAAAAGCCGCCTTGGCAATGAGTTTCATGAAAGAGGAGCCTGTCTTCATACCTTACGGTGTAGGGTTGGATGGAGAAGTTGAAGTGATTGCCGTATTTGTTTTTATGAAAGCTCTATCGTACATCTTGAGCAGCTCGTCGTCACTAATCAGTTTGAGCTTCTCATCAGCTACCTTGCCCACCAACATCGCTCTGATCGCTGCCGGTTCACGCGGCACCGCCTGCTCTATCGTGGCTTGAGTCGCTCCTGGGGCATCTTGTGGCACCGTCACACCTGGAATATTTGGCACGGCACCCTGCAACCCTTTCAAATCAATCGGCGCCATCACCTCATCAAACCGCGCTTTGACCGCCGCCGTATCAATTGCCCCTGCCCCCGGCCCACGATTCCCCACACAGTCCAAGTTCTTCCCCGTCGTCACCCGAATATTATCCGACACCCCATCCCCACAAGTATCTCGCAAATTAGGATTGGTATGATATTGGTTCACTTCATCGTAATCGCTCAACCCGTCGCCATCTGTATCAATCCGTTTTTCTCGATCTTCCTTTTGAACATTCGTCTCCCCAATCAATTTCTTCGTTGCCAATATCGAGGACTTACTCACCAAGAATGGCTCACTAATATGCGCCCGGATCCTGACCAAGGACAAACCCATCGCTAAAATCCCGCAAACCGTCAACAAAACGGCCGATACCTTTTGTTCACGCGTTAGCTCTCGCCAACGCTCAAGAAAGCGTTCCCACATTGACTAAAGTATACCACATTTACCCTTCATCTTCCCATTGAACCTTTAATTTCTTCCCATGCTCACGAATTGGGATCTTAATCTCAAGCACACCATTTTTGAGCGACGCCTGCGAACTATCGGTGGCCACCTCAAATGGCAGCACAATCGAACGACTAAACGCTCCCCAATAACACTCACGATAAAACCATTTATCCTCTTCGACTTCACGATTCATCGAACGTTTCCCCCGCACCGTCAACAAATCACCATGCATCGAAATATCCAAATCCTCTGGCCTTACCCCCGCCACCGTCGATCGAATCACCAACATGTCCCCCTCTCGAAACACATCCACCGACAACTGGCCCTCATCCGAGCCACTCATCCAATCCGTCGAAAATTGATTTGAAGCATTCATAAACCAAGTATAGCAGATTCACTAAATAACGAGCTTGTAACCAGTAATTTAACACCAATGT
>JAYVTL010000109.1:0-2871 GCA_043788845.1 Candidatus Uhrbacteria bacterium | reverse complement strand
CAAAAATAGGCTGGGGAATTTATCCACAACCTAGCCAAAAAATCGTGTATACTGGGGGTAGTTCTTTGGAGAAAGGAGATAAACCTGCCCATTACTCGCCTATTTAGGACTTGTGGCTAAAGGAAAGAGAGGACGTTTTGTCTCGAAATCGCGGCACGCAGCATGTTTCAACTCGCCGCTGGTTTCTGCGTCCGACTGCCCACTGCCCCTGTGGAGCCTAGCTCCCCTCACCCCGGTAGTGATTACTTGGTCAGACTCTTCCTCGCCGCAGGCCCGGTATCAGATCCCGCCGCTCCATGACGCCACCCTTGGGTGAACGTCCTCTGGAGCGGCTTTTATATGAAAAAATCAGGAACGGGAGAACCTCACGGTTCCCTACTTGGTGGTTCCCATGGTTTGGCACTTAACCAAGCGCCTTCATACAAAGTGCGAAAGAGGTCGGAGAGTTCTTTGCTTTCGACCACGAAACCGATGGGTTTTGTTTTGACGACGTAGGCGGCGACTTTATTGCCGAGGATATTTATTTCGCCGGTGAAGGGTGCCAGGGCATAAGGCAGTTCTCGCACTTGCCAATTTTTTAATTCGGAGGGTGGGAGTTCGCAGCCGGGCTTGAAAGATACAATTAAACGACCAGAGACTCGGCGTGAAAAGCGGTGACGTTGCGAGGTTTCGATGTCTGCCATGCGTAAGGTGCCTTCGTCAATGGCGGTGAAGCTCAAAAATTCTGCGTCAGGTTCCGTCATCATGGCTTCGCGCGCGCTCGAGATGCCGTCTTCGCCTTCGAAAAAACGTACTTGTGGTTTATCCTCGATGGCATTGAAGAGCGCAAGAAAATACGGCATGGCGTCTTGCAGCTTTTGTTTTTTGCTTTGGATATCGAGATGCGCGGTGTCGAGCATGTGCGACAAACGCGCGGGCGATTCTGCTGTGTACAAGGTGCGTTTGTCGCGAACCGAGACCGTGGCGAGGCCGCGTTGCATTAGATCTTCGAGCAACATGTAGACCGTGGTGCGATTGACGTCGGCTTTTTTGGCAATGTCTTGGACGGCTGCGGGCCCAAGTTCGAGCATGGCGAGATAGACGCAGGCTTCTTTGTCGGTGAGACCGAGTTCTAATAGTCGCTGCGTCGCTTCGATCATAATTTTTTTGCGAGAACTACCAACGAGTCAGCACGGGCATGGTGAGTTCTGCGGTGCGTTGCCAAGTATATTTTGCCGCTTGTGCAATCCCCTTTTCGCGCAAATCATGTTTGAGGCCGGGTTCAGAGACGAGGCGATTCATGCAGGTGACGAGTTCTTCCATCTCATTGGGCGAGAAGAAAAGCCCGGCGTCGCCGATGACTTCGGGCAACGATGCTGCGTTCGAAGAGATGACGGGGCAACCAGAGGCCATGGCTTGAACAGGTGGCAAACCAAAGCCTTCGTAGAGCGAAGGATGGATGAGGGCTTCGGCGCCGTTCATTAAATATGGCATGTCGCCTTCGGGCACATAACCGAGTTCGAGGATGTCGGATTTGACGGTGGAGGCATTGATGGCGCGCTTGATATCGTCATAGCCAAAACCGGGGATGCCGACGAGGACAAGGTGCATGGGATCGCCCATGCCGCGGCGGACTTTGAACTCGTTGAAGGCGCGAATGAGAGTGACGATATTTTTTTTTGCTTCGAGGCGACCGACGCATAAAAAATAGGGATGCGGGATTTCGTAGCGGCGCACACGTTGGTCGACCAGATCACCATCGGCGATGGGGCGATATACATTGTGTTCGACGCCGAGTGGAGTGATGGCGATTTTTTTGGGATCGATGCCATAGGCTTCGACCATTTCGCGCGCGGAAAATTGTGAGACTGTGATGATACGAGCGGCGCGTTTTTTTATTTCTTTCATGGCGTGTTCGTGGACACGAACTTGGCGGCCTTTGTACAATTTTGGCAAGCGATGAAAGCCGATGTCATGCATGGTGACGACGGTTTGTTTGGGTGAGACGCGTGGCAAGGTGGAGCCGGGCATCCACAGCACATCGACGGGGCGGCGATAGAGTTCGTAGGACAAACGAAGTTGCGTCCAGCCAAAGGCGAGCGGCCACTTGGCGCGGATTTCGTACCAATTTTCTGGCAAGATTTCGAGACCGCCGGTCAAGACTTTATTGGAATATAAAACCCACGAATTGCCATCAGTGGTGCTTTGGCGTTTCAATTCTTGAATCAGATGCCAGGCATACCACTCGACGCCCGTTTTGGCAGGCTTGTTGGCTCGGGTGGATTCGATGCCGATGAGCATAGTATGAAGGAGTATAGCAGCTTGGCTGAAGAGCTAGTAGCGACGACGGTTGTTCTTTTAGAATTGTTCATCACGTGGGGTTTTGCTCAAGGCATCAATGAGCGCCTGAGTGATTTCTTCTGCCTGGGCAAGCTTTTTTTCGCGCGGGATCACCGCTGTTTCGTTCTGCAATATTGTTCGTTGAAGTTCCATTTCATGGTTGAGCTTGGTATGAATGGCAGAAGTACCTGCCAAGCGCAGCAGGAGCGGCGCCTTGACTTCAATCATAAAACATCGATTTTGAGATGACAGTCCGGTGCATTGGGTGAGGTTGTCGGTGAGATCGGCCAGCTTGATCTGCCAGGCGTCGGCGTCATCCGCTGTCACAAGTTTCGCTACCATCAGCAACCAACGTTTGGTTGAATCTTGGACATCCAGCCGATGCGTACACAAGCGAACTAGGTCTATCGTTCGTTGGCTGAAGCCCATTTCTGCCAACTGATCGAAGGTGACTCCCCCATCTTCTACGACGTCGTGCAACAGTGCGGCCGTTGATACTTCGTCATCCGGTTGGTCCTGTTGGTGGCTGGCATTTACTAGATCGCGGACACG
>JAYVTL010000108.1:0-3934 GCA_043788845.1 Candidatus Uhrbacteria bacterium | reverse complement strand
TACGGCGACCACCGAGATCTACACCCACATCACCAACCAACAACTCCGTGATGTTCACCAAGCCTTCCACGCCAAACAGCGCGATGACGAGTAGCTTTTGAAAACGGTTCCAAAATAAATCAGAGCGTGTATTCGCAAACAGGTGTAGGTCGCAGTGAGCGAGGACTGCTCGAGGGCGGCGAAGTCCCGAGTTCCGCAGTGAACGGAGACCTGCACCTGTTTGCGAATACACGAGTCCACATCTTTGCCTGCTTCTATGCCTTCGCTAACTTCTTGCCCCATTGGCGTTCTCCCTGAATGCGATTTCATTGCGCGCTTCCCAGAGCGTAAACCAGATCTCATCGTCCACGCCCTCCATCAACGCGAACGCCAACTCTTCTTGCTCAAACAAGCGCGTCGCCAACTCGTTTTCCATCCGCTCAATAGTCTCAAAGTCATTTTCGTGTCCGGCATTCTCTCGTTCTTCGTTTCTTTTTTTCTCTCACAATTCTCCGCCCTTGGCGCCTGGTATGTCGCCGCCCGCCAAACCAGCGTCGACCTACCACTTGTCTCTCATCCCTGGGACATCGGTTCCTATCTCCCCATCTCTGCGCCCTTAAATCTCGCCGCCAAATTGCCAACCATCAGCTTCTCGCAATCCATCGTCTTTGGCCTCGGCATCATGCTCGCCATCTTTCTCGAGCGCACCATCTCTGCCTTCATCATGCGCCACCAAGTCACGTTCATCCACCACTCTGAATCTGAACTCCTACAAGAAATTGACACCCTCCGCGCCTGGGCCAAGGCAGGGGAGAGCATGGACAAAACACCAATTTCGTGATATCTCTATCTTCAGTTCGAGATGACGGGCCCTGGTAGCACAACGGATCGTGCGCCGGACTTCTAAGCCGTGATATGTTGGTTCGACTCCAACCCGGGGCACCACATAAAAACCACGTTCAACACGTGGTTTTTATATAGTCCATGCCACCCCAATCCATTGACGCTGTCATCGTTGATTGCTAGGTTGAAATTCTGCACCTTTCATCCCAACGTCGTTCACTCGACTCACCAGCCGGAGGCGCCCATGCCATCCAAACGTTGTTTTCTGGATCTCGACTACACCCTGTACAACACCGCCGAGCCCATTCGCCTCGTGCGCGAAGATTTGCTCGCCTCGGGCAGCACGCCCCAGGCCATCGATGCCAGTCTGCAAGCACTAAATCAACTCGGTTATTCCTTCGAGCGTCAGCTCGCCGAGCTCGGCTATGCGCCCGATGTTTTGTCCCAAAAAGCCCAAGCCTACCGCGCCGTCCAAGCCGACGGCGACCGCTTTCTCTACCCCGGTGTGCCTGAACAAATCGAACGTCTCGCACACTTCGCTGATTGCGCCTTGCTCACCTTTGGCGATCCGCCATTTCAACTGAGCAAGTTCAACGGACTCCCATCGCTTTTCGGCAATATCGGTCCCACCCATTTCGTCTGGCAGGATCAAACCAAGGGCGACGTCATTCGCTGCTACGGCCCGCATCCCTGCACCTGGTTTCTCGATGACTCGCCGCAACAGCTGGCTGACGTTATCGAAAAAGCACCGTGGGTTACCTGCATCCGCATCATGTGGCCGCAAAACACCAACACAAAACCTCACCCGCGCGACCAGCGAAGCTGGCGCGTCGTCACCGATCTCAAACACTTCGTCGACCTCGTGGAGCAGATATGAAAAAAATCGCCGTCCTTGGCGGTGGCACTGGCACCTTCACCGTTTTGTCTGGACTCAAACGCTACGATGCAAAACTCTCGGTCATTGTCTCAAGCGCCGACGACGGTGGCTCGAGCGGTATCCTGCGCGATGAACTTGGCGTCTTGCCTCCGGGCGATGTGCGCCAATGCTTGGTCGCCCTCGCCGATGACGAAAGTCATATGCGAGAACTTTTCAACTACCGTTTCACCGACGGCCCCTTCGCTGGCCACCCCATCGGTAATATCCTGTTGTCTGGACTCGAAGCCATGAACGGCGATGCGCTCAAAGGCATCGAAACTGCACACAGCATCCTCAATGTGCGCGGACGCGTCATCCCGGTCACCGCCAAACCCGCCGTGCTGGCCGTCGAATTGGAAGATGGCCAAACCATCGAAGGCGAACATGCCATCGACCGGCTCACCCATGTCAGTTCGCCGGTCAAACGGTGCTTCCTCCAGCCCGGCCCACAAACCAATCCCGAAGCTTTGCACGCCATCCTCGAAGCCGACATGATCGTCATCGGCCCCGGCGACCTGTACACCAGTCTTGTGCCAGTCCTGCTCGCCGACGGCATTCGTGCTTCGCTCAAGCAAGCCACCGGTCAACGGGTCTATGTCATGAACCTGACCTCCAAACCCGGCCTCACCGAAGGCTTCACCGCCAGCCGTTTTGTGAGCGAGCTCATGCGCTATCTCGACGCTCCCGGCTTCGACGCCGTGCTCGTCAATGCCGCCAAGCCCGCCCCCCATCTGGTCGAAAAATACGAGAGCGCCGGCGAAAAGCTGGTGCGCGACGATTTGCTCGATAACAACTCGTTCCAAATCACCCGCGCCTCGCTCCTCGCCTCAGACATCGCCCACAAAAAAACCGCCGACATCCCGCGCAGCCTCCTGCGCCACGACCCGGCCAAACTCGGCCACGCGATCATGGGCCTAGCCCTCGGCCTCTAACCAAAACGCTCCGAACAATATCGGAGCGTTTTTTCTTGCTCAAAGCTGATTCTTCACCACCTAAAACAGCTGATCCGCTAGCTGCACCCTGCCCCAAATGTCCCACACATCAACCCCATCACCTCACCCAGCCGCTTTCCCCAGCCAATCAGCCCAGCCACCTCGCTCTCGAGCGACGTGGCTTGCCAATCACACGGATTCGCGGTATAAATCCGCCACATTTACCGCGTGGCCAATACAAATCGGCTATACGCGGAAAGATCATGGTGGCTATGGTGTAATGGTAACACAGCAGGTTGTGGTCCTGTTATCGTGGGTTCGATCCCCACTAGCCACCCCACGCGAGACGCTCCCCCAACGGGGAGCGTTTTGCGATCTGCAAAAACGGTTTTTTCAAAGTGAATTCGGGTTTTTCGTCCTTCAAGGTCGAGTTCGATAGTAAATAGCGGAGCAACTCCTGTTTTTCCGTCGGAGTGGCCAATTCAAACAGTTTCTTGGCGTTTTTAGCGAGTTCTAAAATGCGTACGCCGAATTCGTGATAATTGATGTCTGCACGGTCGTGTTTGGCGATTTTGATGTCGAGGTCTTCGATGCGGTCGGTGTACTCCTTGCGCTTCTGTTCGTAGAAGTCCTCGGCGACTTTTTCATCGAGGCGATCTTCATACATGCGGTCAAGGCGATGTTTGAGACGGAGCTTTTCCGCGAGCATGGCTTCGTAGGCCTTATCGTGCCAGCCCCGCTTCGTGTCGAGCGATTCTTTGAGTGCGGCAACGACATAGGCCACGCCGTGCACGTCGATGGCTTGCAGGGGTTCCAAGAGGTCGCCCGTCTTCGCCAAGATCGTCTCTTCCTTCACGGGAGGCTGCGAGCAGTTCGTTTTGTACTTGGTGCAACGGTAGTAGACGTAGCGGCCTTTCTTTATTTCAGCAGTGACGCATCGTTCGCACTCCCCACAGGTGAAAATACCCTTGAAGGCGAACGGGATCAGGTTGTGTTGCTTTGAATTGTTTTGTTTCAAGCGTTTACCGCTCAAAACGTCCTGCGCCCGTTGCCATACGTCGGGGTCGATGATGCCCTCGTGCGTTCCCTTGTAGGTTTGTTTGTTCCATCGGAAATGTCCGATATAGAAAGGGCTTTGCAGGATTTTGGTCGTTGTCGTTTTGTTGAGTGTGCGACCGTGGGGAAGATTCGCCGCAAGCCCCATGTCCGTCACGGCTTGAATGAGGCTTTGGAGCGAGTGATTGCCTGTCGCGTACAAGCTGTA
>JAYVTL010000107.1:0-5246 GCA_043788845.1 Candidatus Uhrbacteria bacterium | reverse complement strand
TTCACAAGTGCGCAAGACGCTGCCATTGCCATAGACTTCCATGCGTTGCAACCCATTCGTCGCACTGCCATTCACGTGATACACCTTGCTTGCGCCTTGCACCAAGCTCGACCCCGAAGGATCAAACGTCGTCCAAGTCGACATATCAGAAGAGTTACTGGTCGACCCATTCGTATCGCCATTCCAATCGGTAATCACCAAAGTGGTCATAGTCGTCCAGGTCTCGGTATTATCAGCGGCAATCACTTTCGCATTCACGCTTACCTGCGAACCCAAACCATAGTCGCTGCCATACAATACATAGCTGCAGGTCGCGCTCTGCGCATTGATATCGCAGGTCCGGCGATTGACGCCATTCACATACATTTCAACGCGACGAATCTGATCAATATTGTACGCACCCATTTGATAGGTCACCAACTGCCCCTGTTTCAAATTCGACAAGCTCGGATTCATCCAAGTCCAAGTCGAAGTTTTGCCATTGGTGGTGGTCGTTCCATTGTTCAAAGTCGAAGCTGTTACCTTCGCGAGCTTCGCCATCAACGGCGAGCTTGGCTGCCAATTCCCCAGCGTCGATTCAGCCCCACCAAACAAAACCGTACCATTGCCATCACTGGCCATGCTCGTAAAATAATCCCGCGTTTCCCCAAGATTGGTGAGCACACCATCTTCCAAGCGATACAGCGTTTTGTGATTTGCGAGCATCAACCAAGCATGACCGTCATACGCCTGAAGCGGATGCGCATCGTTCAAACAGGCGTCAGAACCCGTATACAGCGTTCGATTAAGCATCCGTTCATTCAGCACAATCGTGCACGAGGAATACGAACCCTGGAAGGTCAAAACCGCCGAGGTAATGGGCGCGCCATACCCATAATACGTGGTTGAAAACGTCGCTGAAAAAGTATCAAACGTCATCTCGTTTGCGCCACTAAAGGCCGTGCCCAAGAAATAGACCTTGCTGTCGGCAAACACGATTTCATTCACTTGGCGCATGCCTTTCACGCTAAGTTGGGACGTAATATCCGTCATCGTATTTCCATCCGTCCGCCACACATGGCCTCCGATCGAAAAATCCTGCCCATCCGTCAGATACCAATACGGACTAGCATACGCCATCGCCCACACCGGACGATTTTGGCGCACCGTTAATTGGCTCGAAATATCGGTCCAATTATAGGTCGTCGCCGCCAGGGCAGGGGACACCTGCAGCACAGCCGCCGCAACCGCAAACACCCCAACAAGATAGCGAAAAGTTGATTTCATAATACTCCCAGACTTATCACAAAATCGCCGTTTTGTCAATGGTTCAGCGAAAACTTTCACGTAACATTTTCGCCGCCTGTACCCAATTTTCGCCTATCCCAACTTCCACCTCCGGCCGTTTCATCTCAAGAATCAGCCTCAAACCCTCCACCCAATGCTGCCCCTTGCTTGGATCTGCAAACAAAGTTCCTTTGGGCGCCGTCTCGGGCAAAGCCCCCGCCGTCGAAGCCAAACACGGCGTCCCGCGTGCAGCCGCCTCATGCAATGGCAACCCATACCCCTCATACCAAGACGGATACAAAAACGCCTTCGCTCCACGGTATAATGCATCGAGCTCCGCATCCGTCGGCCGCACGCCACCAGCTCCGACCACCACCAACTCCATGTCCAAACCGGTTCGCTGTGTGAATTCTGCCACCGCCGCCTGCGCCGTCGCCACATTCTTCCGTGGATCATTTCCACCCAGCGCCAGCACATACGGCCGACTCACCACTTGCCACTCACCACTCGCTTCCACCATCGGCAAAGTCAGTCCGATTGGCATTGTCATCATTCGTTCCCTTGCCACACCCAAAAACTGTTCCGCATCCCGCGTCGTTGTCTCTGACACCGTCAGCACCCGCGTTGCACTCGTCACCTGCTGTTTCACCCCAATCAACCGGTGCCAAAGTCTCTGCTTCCTCGAAAACCAGCGCGGCTCTATCAAAAAAGACAAATCATGCAATAACAATGTCCGTCTGATTTTGCGAGAACGAGCTTTCCCCACAAAACCAAGATTCGGATAAAATACCGCCTCAAACTTCTTTTCTTCAAAAGAAACCAATCCGAGCATGCTGCCCAGGCTCCAAAGTTTATTTGGAATGTTGATATGCCAATGAGAAATATTTTTGTGTGCGAGTAGTCGGTCGGGGAGTGCCGATCGCTTCCAACCTGTCGTGACGCAGGTGATCTCGTCATTCGCAAATTCTCGCGCAAGCGCATCCACTAATTCCAAAGCCACCCGTCCCACCCCGCCCGCTCGACCATCTACCAGCGGCCGCGCGTCAATCAACATCTTCATGCGTGTAATAACGGTTCCAAATACGCCGTCAATTCTCGCTGAAATCGTTCTTTCGAAAACGTCTCGGCATGCGCACGAATCACCTCGGGTTGATACTTCGTCGCTTCAAACCTGATCACCGCATCGCCAATACTTTCCCACGATTGCGCATCCAAAAATTCTCCCGTCACTCCCGGCACCACGGTCTCGGCCCCGCCGCCTTTCAAAAACGCGAATACCGGTTTGCCCGCCGCCATCGCTTCCACCGCCGTAATCCCAAAATCCTCAATTTGCGGATACACATAACCGTGCGCCTTGGCATACAGCTCGATCTTTCTCGCATCACTCACATATCCCAAGAACTCGGTATTTTTCCCAGCCATTCGTTTAAGTTTTTTTAACTCCGGCCCGGTACCAAAAATCTTGAGTGGCATATTCAACTTCGCAAACGCCTTCACGATCAAATCAAAGCGCTTGTACCCAACCAATCTGCCACCGGCCAACCAATATTCCCCAGCCTGCTTCAACATCGGGATCCGCGCCACCTCCACCGGTGGATGAATAATAGTCGCCTCACGTCGATAATACCGTTTGATACGCGCCAAACTCGTCTGACTATTGGTAATCAAATAATCCGGCCGATCCGCCGCCAACCTATCCCACACCCGCAATCGATGAAACAGCATCGGTAGCAACGCCCGCAAAAAGCGCGGTTGCGGCAAGTCATTCACATACCCAAGTCGTTCCTGCCACAAAAAGCGCGTCGGCGTATGGCAATAACACACATGCAAACTCTCCGCTGGCGCGAGAATTCCCTTCGCAAATAAACTCGACGAAGAAATGATCAAATCATAGCCATGCAAATCCAATTGCTCGGTCGCCATTGGCATCAGCGGCATATACCACTGATACAAACGCTTCGCCCCCGGCCAGCGCTGTAAAAAAGAGGCGCGGATGTTTTTATTCCTGGCTTGCGGATGATTGGGATCGTACAGCAAGGTAAAAGTTGGCGCGCAAGGAAACATCTCTTGCAAACAGGCGAGGACGCGTTCAGCCCCGCCATCTTGGACGAGGTAATCATGCACTAAGGCAATCTTCTGCTTGGCAAAAATTTCATCCACAGTCGCTCTATTGTAAAGACCGCGCATCAAACTGTCGGCTGGCTGTCAATCCCTAATACGCACCCTTTCGATACAACACCGCAAAAGGCGTCTTCAGCAAAATATAAATGTCGAGCGTAATGGACCAGTTCTCGATATACCACGTATCCAATCTCACCTCATCCTCAAATTCCAAATCACTTCTGCCAGAAATCTGCGCGAGCCCGGTAATCCCCGGACGAATCGCCAGCACGCGGCGATGATGGGGGAGATACCCATCCACTTCGCGTGGCTGATGCGGACGTGGACCAACAAGCGACATGTCACCACGCAACACATTCACAAATTGCGGCAATTCATCAATTGACCAGCGGCGAATAAACAAACCCACCGGCGTAATCCGCGGATCATTCGCAATCTTGTACACCGGACCGCCTTTGATACTTTTTTCCTTAATCAATTCTTGTTCCAATTTCAAATTTTGCTTTGCGCTTTTCTCAAACTGTGGCCCAATGGAAAACTTGCGATACAAACTCCGCAACTTGAACAAGGTGAAAAGTTTCCCCCGTTCACCCACTCGTACATTCTGAAAAATCACCGGCAGCCCATCTTCAATCACCAGTGCGAGAATTGCCAGCAATAAAATCGGACTCGAAAGAATAATCAGTAAAAGCGACACTAATACATCAAACCCACGTTTCAAAATCCGACCCCAGCCATCCAGCGGCGTACGCTTCACCTCAATCACTGGTACGCCGGTCTCATACGCCACCTTAATATTCGTAAACGAGGCCGCAAACAAATCCGCCAGATACAAAAAGGTCAGGTGCTCCTCTTCAGCAAACGCAATCAACTCCAAAGCCTTAGCTTTCGCTAAATCAGAATCACCCAGCAAAATCCCATCGATCTGATCGCGGTCATTCAAGCGTTTAATCGCGCGCCGCGTTTCTTCACTCCAGCCTTTGAAATGCTTCACCACAGTCACTCCCAAAATCGGATTGCTGGTATAAGCCTCCACCAAGCCATTCACCTGCGCATTGATCCCAATCACCACATACCGCCGATGCCCAATCCGCGCGCGCAGCAAAGCATGCCGAATTAAGCGCAAAAACAAACGCCCAAACATGACATACACCACCGCAAATCCAAACACCGCCAAGACAATAAACCGCGACGCCGTCAGTTCTCTACGAAAAAACACTGTCGCGATGGTCACCATGGTGCCGGCTCCACTCGCCACAATAATCCGTCCCAATTCATCCCAAGCTTTGCGCGCTTGCGTCGAATACAGCCCCGCAAAGGCAAAGATCACCAACCACACCGCCACAAAAACCCCGACCGTCCCCAAATAATCTTGAAACGGCACATTCTGCAAAATCGGCAAGACATCGGTCACATAGCGCGAGAAGCGCAGCGCGTATGCCGAAATACCAGCTGCCAATAATGCCAACGCATCCAGCGGCAATAACAGTGCGGTAAAGGTGAGATCAAGACGGCGAACGTGCATGAACGCAAGTATATAGCTTCGTCCCCGCTTTGAAAACAAAAATCCGACCTTTCGGTCGGATTTTTATATGCATGGGTCGGACGATAAGCCGAATTTTGTACCCCGACTTTACGTCGGGGCGATGGCCATCTGTCTGGGCCCGGTATTGCTACCGGGCTCTGGCGAGCTACCAGTCCGTGCATCTTGCGACACACAGTCTTGCTCTTGCACCAGAGAGGGTTTACCACACATTCATGTTGCCATGAATGGAGAAGCGTAACTTGCGTACCGCTTCACTTTTCACCTTTCACCAATCTTGCGATCGGTTAGTATAGTCTCTGTGGCACTTTCCCTA
>JAYVTL010000106.1:0-9830 GCA_043788845.1 Candidatus Uhrbacteria bacterium | reverse complement strand
AAACATTATCTATGGCATCAGCAATTTCACAGGCAATGCGTCAGATCTGCGACGAGAAGAATATTTCGTATGAGTCCGTATTGGAAACCGTCGAAGCGGCTTTGGCGGCGGCATATCGCAAGGACTTTGGGACGAAAAATCAAAACATTAAGGCACAGTTTGATCCAGAAACGTATGACGGAGGCACCATGGGCATCCGGGTATTTGACGTGAAAACCGTGGTGGCTGACATGGAATTGCCAGATGATTATTTTGAAAAATTTGAAGTTGCTCATGCTGGCAAGCGTGAAGACATGAAGCGTCCGGTGGCGTTTGAGAAGCCGGCGCCGATTGCGGTGGGTGAAAATGGTGAGAAGGATGAATTTGCTTTCAATCAAAAAACCATGATCATGTCGTCGGATGCGCGCGACTTGAAGCCGGATGCGCAGGTGGGTGAAGAGATCCGGGTGGAGTTGGATGTGCCGGCGGCGTTTGGACGCATGGCGGCGCAAACAGCCAAGCAAGTGATTATGCAAAAGCTGCGTGAAGCCGAACGCGGTGTGATTTATAGTGACTTTAAAGATCGTGAAGGTGAGTTGATGAATGTGACGGTGCAGCGTCGTGAAGGCCGTACGGTCTTGATTGACCTTGGTCGCGCGACCGGTGTGTTGTTGCCAGAAGACCAAGTGGAAACCGAACGGTATTTCCCAGGTTCTCGCATCAAGGCGATTTTGCGTGAGGTGAGTATGACGAGCAAGGGGCCAGAGATCCGGTTGTCGCGTTCGTCGCCGGGATTAGTGGCGGCGATCTTTGCACAGGAAATTCCAGAAATTGCAAACGGTGTGGTGGAGATCAAAAATATTGCGCGTGAACCAGGGAGTCGTACCAAGGCAGCGGTGACGGCGCATGATGATGCGATTGATCCGATCGGGTCGTGTATTGGCCAACGTGGAACGCGGGTGCAGACCATTATCCGTGAATTGGGTGGGGAGAAAGTTGACGTGATTTTGTGGTCGGCGAATGATGTTGAATATATTTCGGCGGCGTTGTCGCCGGCGAAGGTGTTGGGAGTTGAATTGAAACAAGATGATCATTTGGCAGTGGTGAAGGTGCCGGCTGACCAGTTGTCGCTGGCGATTGGTAAGGGCGGGCAGAATGTGCGCTTGGCGGCCAAGATCACAGGTTGGAAAATCACGATTGCTGAAGAAGGCGGGCGGATTGCTGCGGATTCTGATGTGGGTGAGATTGCGAGCGAGGTGGCCGAGAAGCCAGAATTGGCGGTGGAAGCCGATGAAAAAGAAAGTCAGGCTGTGAAAAATGAAGAGCCGCTCGAAGGCGCGCAAATTGCGGCTGAAAAGATGGCAGAAGAAACACCGGTCGCTGAATCATCTGAAAACGTGACCGAATAATACGTATGAATTTGTTTCAAACGGTTCTCTTTCAGCCAATATTAAATTTGTTGATTTGGTTGTATAACATCATTCCTGGTAATGATATGGGGTTGGCGATTATTGCGCTGACTTTTATCGTGAAGTTGGTGTTGTATCCTTTTTCGATTGCGCAGATCAAGCAGCAGCGGGCATTGCAAAGTTTGCAACCAAAGATTGATGAGGTGCGTGCTCGCTTGAAGAATGATAAGGATGCGCAGGCGAAAGAATTGATGGAATTGTATAAGCGCGAAAAGGTGAATCCGGCAGCGTCGTGTTTGCCATTGTTGGTGCAGTTGCCGGTGTTTATTGGTTTGTATCGCGCATTGCGTGATGGGTTGGCATCGAAGGGTTTGAATTTGCTGTATCCGTTTATTGCAAATCCAGGTACGGTCAATCACTTTTTGTTTGGGGTGATTGATTTATCGAAGCCAAATTATGTGCTCGCTGTGATGGCTGGATTGATTCAGTTTGTGCAATCGCGACAGATGATGGGGAATAAGGCGTTGACCAATCCGCCACCAAAAGAGGTGGAAGGATCAGCGGCGGCAGAAGATGAAAGTATGGCGGCGGCGATGAATAAACAGATGATGTATATTATGCCGGTGATGACGGTGGTCATTGGTGTGACCTTGCCAGGTGGGTTGACCTTGTATTGGTTTGTGATGAGTTTATTGACGGTGGCGCAACAGCACTTCTTGATGAAGAAGCCGATGCCGCCGAAGAATGAACCGCAATTGTCGTAGCGGATGAAATAGCCATTATAAAATGGCTATTTTTTGACGTAAATTTTACAAATAGTATGTTATGATATAATCGCTTACTTATTTTGCTTTTATGAAAAAATATTTTTTTGCCGGCTCTGCACTGCTTTTTTTTATTTTTTCTAGTCCAGTAAATGCTGCCTGTGGAACGGATCTATTACCGAGTCAAATAGAGCAGGATAAGTATTTAAATTTCTCGATCCATGTAGAAAATGTTTATAAGAATTCGACAAATCTGTATACCCATGGGGCTATTGATGATTCCCATGAGAATGCGAAACTAAAATCTTTTTATTTGGCGAGAGATATTTGGAATTCGACTTATAAGCAATATAACAGTGCATTAGTTGAGTTTAAAAAACAGTTGGATATAACACTGAGTGCTCCAATTACATCGTTTAAATCAAATTGTGATCTGGCTACTTCTTTAAGTTCTTCATTTTCAATTGCTACATATTCGTTACTTCAACAGACTCCAATAACAGACAAAGCAATTTTTGATTTGGTTCAAAGAACTGCAACTACCAATGATCCATATTCTGGTCAACAGTATTATCTGAAATTTTCAGGAATAGATGCAGCACGACAGAATGGTTATATAGACCAAGCTAGTCCAATCATCATAGCTGTAATTGATGATGGCATATATATAAATCATGATGATTTGCGTGATAATATTTGGATTAATACGAAGGAGCAGATTGGGAATGGGGTTGACGATGATGGGAATGGGTATGCAGATGATATCTACGGATATAATTTTATAGACAATTCTGGTGAAATGACTACCACTGGTAGTCATGGAACGCATGTTGGGGGAATAATCGGAGCCGTTAGTAATAATACTTTAGGTATTCAGGGGATCGTGACGCATGTCAAATTGATGCCGCTGATTGCGTGCGATTCTCATGGATCGTGTTTAAAGGCTGCCGTGATTCGTGCTATTCGTTACGCTGTTGATAATGGAGCTGTGATTATTAATTTGAGCTTAGGTAGTTCCGGTACTACATCTTTTACGACAGAGTATAATGATGTTGTTAGATATGCTTTTGAGCATGGTGTTTTAATTGTTGCTGCTGCTGGGAATGGTGATGTTGAGGGTGGTAATGGTCAGAACTTAGATCTAATACCTCAGTCGCCTGTTTGTAATGATAATAATCAAAATATGGTATTGGGGGTATCTGCTATTGACACAGCTGCCAATAGAACGGGTTGGTCAAATTATGGAAGTGAATGTATAGATGTGTATGCACCTGGAGTAGATATACTTTCAACTTCTGTTCCTGCGTACGATAAGGGACTTCAATATAGTGCTGAACACGGAACATCATTTTCCGCGCCTATCGTTACTGGTGTTGCAGCGCTCATTAAACAGAAATATCCATTAATTAATCCTAGAGAGATTACTGAGCTTATTAAAAAAACTTCTTGGATGGGGATCCTTGATGCTAAGTCTGCGCTGAATACCAGGTATGATGCTTATCCCATTCAAATTAGTAATCCTGTTATCCAAGCCCCGGCTGCTCAGTCTAGTGTTTCAGGTATTTCAATTTCAGATTTTGTCACCAAGCAAATTGAAAGGCAGTCAGCGATAAATTCTCAATTAGTTAATAAGTTAAAAGGTTATATTTTGTTACAAGTACAGACTTTAGGAGCCGCTTGGTATTTGAACCCTGTGACATTGAAGCGTTACTACTTAAAGGATGGCCCAACTGCATATGAAATGCTTCGGACTTTTGGACTTGGGGTTTCTGAAAGTGATTATTCCAAGATTGCAGCTGGTAATGTTTCTGTTCGTGCTCGTCTACAAGGTAGAATTATTTTGCGTGCTCAATCTCATGGAGAAGCTTATTACATTTCTCCCAAGGATTTGAGTGTGACATATCTTAAAGATGGTGATGCAGCGTATCAAGCGATGCGAAATTTAAGCCTAGGTATTTCGGATATCGACATTGCTTCAGTTCCGATAGGGATTTTTGTTCCGCGTACATAATTAGTTATAATAAATTTATATGATGCTCAACTCGAAAGAGTTGGTGGGGACGCCGGTTATTACCAAATCGGGGATACGATTGGGGAAGTTGGTGAGTTTGAATCTGGGTGCAGAAACGGGGCGTGTGGCACATATTGTGGTGCGGCCCCGTTTTTTGTCGTCGGTCTTGCCACAGGAATTGCTGATTAGTTGGACTCAGATTGTGTCGATGGATGCAGAGCAAATTGTGGTGGCGGATGCGTATTTATTGGCTTCTTCGCGTAAGGTACAGAAGTGGTTTGCCATGAGTCAGGCGTGACCGTACACTGAAGTTATGGACGTAGCCCTCCGTGATGGGATTGAGCGGACGCTCACTTTTCTTGAAGTGATTGGTTATGCTCCCACCAGGGCGGAGCTCATGCATTTGCTCGAGACGGGGCATGGGGCAGAAATGTCGGCGAAGGCGTTTTTGGAGACGGTGAGTGCGATGTTGGCACAAGGAGTGTTGATTGAAGATAGTGGGCGAATTGGATTTACAGAAACGGTGAAGCCGATTATTCGCGAGATTCGCAATCGGGATTCATTTCAACCGAGGAAAAGACGGCGAGCCGTGAAGGTGGCGAAATATTTAGCGATGTTGCCGACCGTACGGTTTGTGGCATTGGCGAATACCACAGCCTTGGGACATGCGCGGGATTTTGGTGATTTAGATTTTTTTGTGGTGGTGAAGCGCGGCAGTTTGTGGCGGACGCGATTGCTTGCGGTCTTACCATTTAAGTTATTGGATTTATTGCCAGATGGAGATCGGGTGCGGGATGCCGTTTGTTTGTCTTACTTTGTGGCGGATGATGCGTTGGATGTGTCGAAGCATCGGCTGACGAATGATGATCCGTATTTTAGATATTGGTTTTTGTCACTGTTGCCGTTGTATGATGATGGCGTTTCTAAAGAATTGTGGGAGGCGAATCAGAGTGTACGGGCGCGGCATCCGCAGGCGCAGCGTTGGATGACGCCATTGGATTTGGCGGTGGTGAAGCCGCGGGTGCGGTTAGTGGCGCCGGCTTTTTTTGAGCGCATGGCAGAGAAGGTGCAGCGGAAGTGGTTTCCTAAAGCGCTGCGTGAAGTGATGAATCAGGATACGCGGGTGATGGTAAATGATCAGGTGTTAAAATTTCATGTGGATGATGGGCGCGAAAAATTTCGCAATGAATATTATCGTTTATGTCAGAAAAGGCATTTGAAAGCGTAGGCGTAAGTGGCGCGTCGCGGGTGGCGCGTCGTTTGTTTGAGATGGGGTGGCGGATTTCGGTTTTGGTTTTGCCTTGGCAGACGCGGTGGTTTGGGGAGGCGAAGTTGGGAGGTTGGTCGTGGGAGCAAGGGCGATGGAGTTTTTATGTGACGTGGTTGCCGATGGTGTTGACTATGGTAGCGGGAGTGATCCTATTGAAGAAGAAAATGTTGTTTGAAAAAAAGTGGATGTGCGTGGTCGGTTTATTATTGGGAGCATCGGTGGCGCGGGGGATGATGACGCATGAAGTGATTGTGTCGATGGTGCAGTGGTGGGTGCAGGTTGGAGTGTTGGTGGGGTTTGGGTGGGTGGTGAGTCAGCTCGTGACTAGGCGACAGCTTTTGGCTTGGTTTATTGGGTCATTGGTGCCGGTGGCGGTATTGGGAATGATGGAGTATGCACAGCAATTTGTGTGGGGGGCGAAATATTTGGGGATGGCGGTGCAGGATCCGCGGACGTTGGGAGTGTCGGTGGTGGAGCATGGAGAGTTTCGAGTATTGCGGGCGTATGGAAGTTTTCCGCATCCGAATATTTTTGGGGCGTGGCTCATGGTTGGGATCGTGGCGTGTATTGAGTTGGTGAAAAAGCTGGAAGAAAAGTTTTACGTGATTGTGCTTGCTTTATGCTCGGCGTTATTTGGTGTGAGTTTGGTGGTGACGTATGCGCGGAGTGCGTGGCTTGGATTGCTGGTGGGATTGGTGGCGAGTTTGGTGGTGATGTGGAGAAATCGAGTGGGCGGGCGGTTTGATGTTTTGAATGTTCAGGGTGTTGGGATGGTGGTGGCTGCCGCATTACTCGCGATTGGGGTGGTTGGGTATTCACAGCTTGGGCATGTGCTCGCACGAACAACACAGACAACGGCACGTTTGGAAGTGAAATCGGTGGATGAGAGAAAAGCGTCGTTGTTGGCAGGATGGCAGACTTTTCTCGCACAACCGATGGTGGGGACGGGGGTGAATGGGGAGTTGTGGTTTATGGCGCGGAGTCGGCCGGCGGATTATGCGCCGACCGAGCCGCCGCATGCGGTGCCAGTGTTAGCGTTGGTGAATTTTGGAATTGTTGGTTTCATCGGTTGCCTTTTATTGGTCTGGAAAAAACGGCATTGGTGGTTTGCGCCGCTGATGGTGGGTTTGTTGCCGGCTTTTTTGCTCGACCATTTTTTGTGGTCGTTTTGGGCGGGGCAAACTTTGGTTATGATTTGTTTGCTGGTGACGGTTTTGGATGGCGTGCGAGAAGGGCAAAAGCAGGTGGAAGATTGAGGGTGGTGAAATCTAGGCTGACGTCTGAAAAAAAGTTTTTTAATTCACCGACGCTTAAAGGCAGATATTGGTACATGATGAAGTAGCCATCGGGTTTGACGCGTTTGGCGATCTCTTGAAAGGCGTCAAGACGATTTTTTGTTGAGAGCGCGTTAAAGGGAATGCCAGAAATGATGACATCGAATTGATTTTTGTCTTGTTCAAAAAAAGTTTCCATGCGGCCGGCATAGACGGTGGCTTGAGGAAATTGTTGACGGCAGAGTTCGGCGAGCTCGGGTTCGAATTCAACCATGGTGAGTTTTGGGTTGGAGCCGAGTTTTTGGAGGATGGCTTTGGTGATATTACCGGTGCCGGGGCCAAGTTCGAGGACATGGGCGCCGCTGGGGATGACCTTGGTCATGAGATCGGCCAAAAAAGGTGAGCTTGGCGCAATCGAGCCAATTTCACGTGGATTTTTGATGAGTTTTTGGAGCCAATTGGTTGACATGGGCTAAAGCATACTGGTGTTTAGGCTTGACGTCGAGGGCTTTGGGTGGCAAAGTTGGGCTACGGTTTACATTAGCACTCGACAAAAGAGAATGCTAAATGATGACCATTTTTTCTTCAATTTTTTTCACAACCCTATGAATTTACGACCATTGAACGATCGGGTGATCGTTAAGACGGCTCCAAAAGAAGAAATGACCAAGACCGGGATTTTATTGCCGGATACCATAGACAAAGAACGCCCGGAGCAGGGCGAAGTGATCGCCATTGGTCCAGGCAAGTTGCTTGAGAATGGAACGCGTGCGGCGATGGGCGTTAAAATTGGTGATAAGATTGTGTTTAAGAAATACTCGCCAGATGAAGTGAAGGTGGATGGCGTGGAACATTTGGTGTTGGCTGAATCTGATATTATCGCCGTTATTGAATAAACTTTATGGCAAAACAAATGTTGTTTGATGAGAAGGCACGTCATGCATTGAAGCGTGGGGTTGATCAGTTGGCGAATGCGGTGAAGGTGACACTTGGACCTAAAGGTCGCAATGTGGTGATTGATCGTGGCTATGGTTCACCAACCATTACGAAAGATGGTGTGACGGTGGCGAAGGAAATTGCGTTGGAAGATAAGTTTGAAAATATGGGCGCAGAGTTAGTGAAAGAAGTGGCGTCGAAAACCAATGATGTGGCGGGTGATGGGACAACGACCGCGACGGTTCTCGCCCAAGCGATGATTGCGGAGGGGATTAAGAATATTACGGCGGGTGCGAATCCGCTCGCGGTGAAGCGTGGGATTGAAAAAGGTGTTGAAGCCTTGGTGATTGAATTGCGCGAGAAGATCTCGAAGCCGGTGACGGGGGATGGAATTGAGCAGGTGGCTTCAATTTCGGCGAATGATGCCGAGATTGGGAAGACGATTGCGGAAGCGATGAAGCAGATGGGGCAGGATGGTGTGATTACGGTGGAAGAATCGCAAGCGTTTGGCGTTGTCACCGAAGTGGTGAAGGGTATGCGGATTGATAAGGGGTATAGCTCGCCGTATATGGTGACGAATTCTGAACGGATGGAAAGCGAATTTACTGATCCGTATATTTTGGTGACGGACAAAAAGATTTCTTCGATTCAAGATATTTTGCCGATTCTCGAGAAGATTTTAGCTTCTGGGAAAAAAGATATTGTTATTTTGTGCGATGAGATGGATGGGGAAGCGATGACGACTTTGGTACTGAATAAATTGCGTGGGACGTTTAATGCGTTGGCTGTTAAAGCACCTGGATTTGGGGATCGTCGGAAGGAAATGTTGCAGGACATTGCTGCGGTGACGGGCGCGACCTTGATTACAGAAGATTTGGGTCGTAAGTTGGACTCGGTGGAAATGGTTGATCTTGGGTCGGCACATAAGGTGATTGCGACCAAGGATCATACGACGTTTGTGGATGGAAAAGGTGATAAGACGGTGATTGAGGCGCGGGTGTCGATGATTCGTAAAGCACTTGAAACGACGGATTCAGAATTTGATCGCGAGAAATTGCAGGAACGATTGGCGAAACTCGCGGGTGGAGTTGGTGTGATTCGCGTGGGAGCTGCGACCGAAGTTGAAATGAAAGAGAAGAAGCATAGAATTGAAGATGCCGTGGCGGCAACCAAGGCGGCGGTGGAAGAAGGCATTGTGCCGGGTGGTGGTGTGGCCTTGTTGCGTGCGTTGCCAGCGTTGGATGCAGTGAAGGCGGATGGTGAAGAAAAGATTGGCATTGCATTGTTGCGTCGTGCCCTTGAAGCTCCGATTCGTTGTATCGCTGAAAACGCGGGCAAGGATGGATCAGTGGTGGCAGAGGAAGTGAAGAAGATGAAAGGGAGTGATGGGTATAATGCCGCGAAGGATACGTATGAAGATATGGTGGTGGCGGGGATTGTTGATCCGACCAAGGTGACGCGTTGTGCTTTGCAGAATGCGGCCTCGGTGGCAGCGATGTTCTTGACGACCGAGTGCGTGATTACAGACTTGCCGAAGAAAGATGAGCCGGCTGGTGGTCATGGCCATGGTGGAGGGATGGGAATGGATTATTAAGTACAAGTACGGCGAAAAATTCCATTTTTTTTCTGAACTTGAAGAAAAACTGCATTATTGGTATTATCCTGCCAACAACTATATGACTGACCAAATGAAAGCTACCGTGGTGCCAACGTTCGACAAAAAGGATATCGAAGAAAACAAGGTTTTAGCTTGTTTGTCCTATGTCGGGATCTTGTTCCTTATTCCATTGCTGGCGAAGAAGGACTCAAAGTTTTGCCAAGAACATGCTAAGCAAGGTTTGGTGTTTTTCATCACAGGCTTGGCCTTGATGGTGATTAGCATGGTGCCTGTCTTGGGCTGGATTGTTGGTTTCTTTGGCTGGATCGTGATGTTGGTCGTTGGTTTGATGGCTATTATCAAGACCTTGCAAGGTGAGTTTTGGGTGATCCCCGTGGTTGGTCAATATCGCAGCAAGATTAATCTCTGAATTGAGACTGAAAAAACAACCGGTTAAGGTTGTTTTTTCATATCTGATTTGTTGGTACTCGTATGTTGAAAGAAATTCTTCCGCGCATTGAGGCATTGAGGACCAAGCTCGTTGAAGCTTGGAAGGTCTTGGTATTGGATAGCGTGCGCGATGAGATTGC
>JAYVTL010000105.1:0-5710 GCA_043788845.1 Candidatus Uhrbacteria bacterium | reverse complement strand
CTTTGGTGCAATTTGGGCGCGATGTCTGTACGGGTGGTACAAAACCGAAATGTTGGAAGTGTCCGGTGGCGCAGGTGTGTGCCTACGTACCGAAAACGATGAAGCCGGGGTTTTAGGCTTGTCAGTTGGTGGGCAAATGGGTACCATGGCGCCACAAACATAGATGCGGGTATCGTATAGTGGTTATTATGCGACCCTTCCAAGGTTGAGAGGCGGGTTCGATTCCCGCTACCCGCTCCAATAGGAAAACTCCGATTTTGTCGGGGTTTTTCTTTACTCTCGACAGGTTTTGAATATTCGTTTATGATTCCGGCACGTTGGTAAAACAACGAGGAAAGGCCACGGGCTGTAGCGCAGTTGGCTAGCGCACCTGATTTGGGATCAGGGGGTCGTGAGTTCGAGTCTCACCAGCCCGACCAGGTAGAAACCGCACGTCATGGTGCGGTTTTTATATTGCTGGGTTTTTTATTTGGGGATGAAAAAAACGACCGGTCGAGGGACGGGTCGTTTTAGTTGAGGTGGGGGCCGAGGTGGAAGTCACGCGTAAAGGTATGGGTGGCGAGCCGGGCGCCGAGTCGGAGGTGGGTGACGGGCGTTTGGCTGCGTATGGCTTGGCAGGCGGCGTATTCTTCGAGCTCGTCGTGCAGTGGGGCGAGATGCAATTCGTGGTGGTTGGGGATATAGGCGGCAAAACGGGCGAACCAATTTTGGCCACTGCCGACCACGATGCGTACATAGAGCCAGCTGGCCCAAAAGGGTTCGGGTGCATCGGCGCCGCGATAGCGGATGAGGAGTTGGGGTGCCTTCCCATCGAGGTTGATGATGAAGCGCGTGTCGATGATTTCCAAATGCGTAACTTGGATGCGTACGAAGAGCGCTTGATCGATTTCATCGGGCGTATGCGGTCGAGGCGTTTGTTTCGATGTTAGGATCGGGATGGGCGACGGGGCGATTCTTTCTTGTGCCATGTGACCTCCAAGTGGTGGAAGGAGCGAATGACTGTAGTATAGCAAAATGGTCGGCTTGTCAATCGGGGTGGGGCGACGTAGTCTGGTCGCATGAAGATTGCGATTGATGCGAGAATGATGGGACCCATGAATACGCGGGGTATTGGGCGGTATATTGAAGAGCTTATTCGCGCGATGTTGGTGTTGGAACCAGAGCATGAATATCATTTGATCGTGCGAGAAAAAGCGCATGCGTTTGTGGCACATCCATCGGTACGAACCCAGGTGGTGGATATTGGTTGGTATGGGTTGCGTGAACAGGTGTTGATGCCGCGGGTGTTGGGTCGGATTGGTGCGGATGTTGTCCACGTGCCGCATTGGAATGTGCCATTTTTGTTGTCTGGTCGGTTGGTGGTGACGGTGCATGATTTGTTGTTACTTCATTTTTCTGAGAGTGCGAAAATGTCGATGCGGAGTTGGCCGGTGCGCATGATCAAGCGGATTGGATACCGTTTGGTGCTCGATCATGCTATTGGTGCAGCGCGGCGGATTTTGGTGCCGACGAAGTTTGTGGAGAAAGATATCGTCGGATTTTATCCGCGCGCAGTGAGTCGGATCAAGGTGACGGGTGAAGGAATGCCGGCGTTGAATATCAAAAAAGATTTGCCACACCATCATCCGTCGTTTTTGTTGTATGTGGGGTCGGCGTATCCGCATAAAGGTTTGGCGGATTTGATGGTAGCTTGGAAAAAGATCGCACTAGCGTATCCGGCTTTGCACCTGTGGATAGCTGGGGAACGGGACGTGTTTATGCGAGCATTGGAGGCGGGTATTTCGCGAGAAGATCTGGGCAGGGTGAAGTTTTTGGGACGGGTGACGGATGAGCGATTGGTGGAATTGTATGAAAATGCCGTGGCTTTGGTATATCCGTCGCATTTTGAGGGGTTTGGGTTGCCGCCGTTGGAGGCTTTGGCGCGAGGTTGCCCGGTGATTTCGAGTGATGCCGGTGCTTTGCCAGAGGTGTTGGCAGATGAGGGGGTGTTTTCCTTTCATGTCGGGGATTCAAATGCTATACTGGGATGTGTTCAGGAGATTATGGACGACCCTGCAAAAGCGCGTGCAAAAAGCGTTGTGGCTGCAGAGAAATTGTCACGGGTACATGATTGGCGCACGGCTGCGCAAAGTACCTTAGATGCCTATCGTGAAGCGATCTCTTGAGTTCAACCATGGAGGAAAGGCTGAACCCCACGTTTGGAGCATTGGACTCGTCATCACAGGACGAGGTTTTTAGCGTTTTGGAGCAGCAATTGGCTTCGGTGATTGAACGTGATGGGGCGGTGATGCTGACTCCGCTTGGAACGCGGCGCAAAGCGCGGCGGATTGATGGTGTGCGCAGTATTGCGGCGATTACAGCGGAGCATTTTTTATCAGGTTCGCCACTTGAGGCGGATCCGGTTGAGGATTTTGATCGGACGGGGATTGAATTTGTGATTAAGAAGGTTGAAGGTGGACGTGAGCGCAAGGTAGAAATTTTTCATCGTGAACATCAGCGGAGTGAGTATGTGGTGTCGTTGCAAAATATTGTGTTGTCACATTCGCCGGTGCAGGCCGATGAACGGGTTTTATTGACAGAAGATGCTTTGCGTTATCAGCCAGGAGTGGATGGGATGCCGGTGGATGTGTATGCCTCGGTCAGTTCGGATTTGTCGGGGGAGGTGACCGATCCACATGCGTTTGCGGATCAATTTACGCCAGCGAGTTTTGAGGAGGCATATGAAAAGCAGTACGGAGGTTTGGATGTCTTGCGTCGTTGGTTGAGTGATGTAGCGACGGCCTGGTCGAGTATTTTCCAACGGGTTGAGCGGGTGGAGCAGACCATGGTAGCGGATGTGCGCGAGAGTATCGGGTTGGTTGAAGTGCAGCGGTTTTCTTATGCGCGGGCTTTGTTGGGATTTTTGGGTTTGGCGGTGGTGGTGACTTTGCCGGCGCAAGCGGTGGTGATGTATCGCAATGCGACGGATCAAAAAGATATTACGCAGCAAGCTGGGCAGCGTGCAGTGGACGATGCATTGGGGGCTAAGGACGCGGGTTCATTGCCGGCGTCGGCTGAAGCATTGAAGCAAGCGTCGAGTCAGTTTAGGAATGCGGCGACATTATTGTCTGATTCGAGTGCATTAGCGGTGGCGGCGGCATCGGTGGTGCCAAAGCAGTATCGAAGTGCGCGGGCTTTGCTCGAGATTGGTGATAAGACGACCGATGCGGCGCGGTTATTGGCGTTGGGTTTTGATAAGATCTTTTCTGATCCAACACGACGGTTGGATGAACGGTTGGAGGTATTGGGTGCATATGCGCGGAGTGCGTTGAATTTATTGTCGGAGGCGAATAAAGCGGCGCAGACGGTTGATCCAAGTACGGTGCCTGAAGCGCAACGAGCAAAGGTAAGTGCGTTATTGGGAAAATTGGAACAAGCAACCCAAGCGGTGCAAGAAGTGGTGGCTTTGTCGGATGTTCTCGCACAAATGACGGGGAAGGACAGTTTGCGTAAATACTTATTGGTATTTCAAAATCAAACGGAGTTACGTCCAACTGGGGGTTTTATGGGGTCGTTTGCAGAAGTGACGGTAGATGCAGGTAAGATTCGTGATGTGAAGGTGCCGCATGGAGGGACGTATGATTTGAAGGGGGATTTGTCGGTGCGGGTGGTGGCACCGCAGCCATTGCAGTTGATTAATGCCGTGTGGCAATTTCAGGATGCCAATTGGTCGCCGGATTTTCCAACCAGTGCCAATAAATTGAAATGGTTTTGGAGTAAGTCGGGTGGGCCGACCTTGGATGGAGTGATTGCGGTGAATGCGACGTTTGTTGAAAAATTGTTGGCGATTACTGGACCGATTGAGATGCCACTCTATGGAAAGACAGTAACGAGTGATAATTTTTTGCTTGAAACACAAAAGGCGGTGGAAGTTGAATACGATAAGTCGGCGAATACGCCAAAGAAGTTTATTGGCGATTTGTCGGATGCATTGCGTGAACGGGTTGCGGCATTTTCGAAGGAAGATTGGTTGAAGGTGGTGGGTTTGATTTCGCAATCGCTTGAAACCAAGGACATTCAGATTGCTCTGTCGAAGCCAGATGAAGAGGCCGTGGTTGAGCGGTATGGTTGGAGCGGTCGGATTAAACCGGCGGCGGGTGATAGTTTAGCTTTGATTGAAACGAATATCGCCGGTCAAAAAACCGACGGCGTGGTGGATGAAAAAGTGGATCATCATGTCGTCATTCAAAATGATGGAAGCATGGATGTGACATTGACCTTGCATCGGACGCATGGTGGAAAAAAGGGCGAGATGTTTCGTGGTGTGCGAAATGTGTCGTATTTACGCGCCTATGTACCAAAGGGTGCGAAACTCATGAGCGGTACTGGGTTTGATGCGCCAGATCCAAAATTATTTAAAGTGGTGCAAGACACTGATGCACCGGATGCCGATATTTTGGCGATTGAGCAGTCCATGCATAACCAAAATGGGGTGTTGATTTCGACCGAGGGTGAGCGAACAGTTTTTTCGGGGTGGATGCAGTTGGATCCGGGGATGAGTCAGGAAATTGTTTTGAAATATCAATTGCCATTTACCGCGCAAGAACTGTTGGCCAAACTGGATGCGTCGCCTGAGTCGTCGCAAACACCGCGTGCGGCCTATATGTTATTACTGACAAGCCAAAGCGGAAAACAAAATCGGACAATTACTTCGACGATAGATATCCCAGCGCGTTGGCAGATTTCTTGGTCGCGGCCTGAAATGTCGACTACGGCGTCCGCGTTGACTTTGGATGCGACGTGGGATCGCGATCGAGTGGTGGCAGCCTTACTTTCACCACGGCCATGAAATTGAAAAAGTTGATTTCGAGGAAGAAAGATATTCCAAAGGTTGATGATGTAGAAAAAAGTTTAGCAAATATTTTTACGGATGATCAGGGCGAGATGCCGGATTTTCAGTCATTGGAAAAAAAGAAACGTCCTTGGGGGATGGTGGTATTCCTTGGGTTGTCGACGTTTTTGGTGATTTTGATTACAGCCATTTGGGCGGGGTTTGCGATTTTTAAACCGTTTCGTGGTTTCAATGGTCAGGGTCTTGAGATTAAAATAGATGGGCCGGATAAAATTGCACTTGGGGAAGAGACAACGTATTTTATAAATTATCAGAATGCATCGAGTGAACCGTTGGCGGCCGCAGATTTACGTGCCAGTTTCCCTACGGACTTTGTGATCTCGAAGACGGAGCCTGATCAAACGGGGAATGAACGGTTGTGGAAGTTTGGCGCTATTCCATATGGTGGTCATGGAACGGTAAAGGTGATTGGTGTGTTTACCGGGGCACTAGGCACGAAGACGGCGATTCAAGTGGTGGGGACATATCGACCGGCGAGTTTTAACAGTGAGTTTGAAGCCTTGGCTACGCGTGAGATTGAATATGCACAAAGCGTTTTGTCTGGGCAGATTGAGGTGCAGCCAAAAGCATTGCCGGGCGATCATGTTGCGGTGCGGTATCTCATCAAAAATACGGGTTCAATTCCAATTTCTGGGGTTGAAGCGCGCTTGACCTTGCCAGCAGGTTTTGTGCGCGATGCATCATCGACGGGTGTTGGAGTGGATGAGCATACTTTTCGTTTCTCGGTGCCAACGATCCCGGCGAGTTCGAGTACCTTGATTAGCTTGAGTGGCTCTTTTTCATCTGGAGTGTCGGGGGATGAGGTATTTCATGCGGAGG
>JAYVTL010000104.1:0-2416 GCA_043788845.1 Candidatus Uhrbacteria bacterium | reverse complement strand
CTTGAAGGATGGCGAGACGTTCGCGACGAATGGTGTGTATCTTCACGAATGGTACTTCGATGTGCTCGGTGGCGATGGCAAACCCGAGGGTCCATTGGTGGATGCCTTGATGGCGCAATTTGGCACACTCGAAAATTTTTTGAACTACTTCAATGCCTGCGGCATGGCGGCTCGAGGTTGGGTGGTGCTCGCCTGGGATATGCACGATGCCATGTTGCGCGTGTATACGGGGGATGTACATAACCAAGGTGGTGTATGGGGCTGCATGCCCGTGATCGTGCTCGATGTCTACGAACATGCTTACTTCATCGATTACGGATCAGATCGCAAAACCTATATTGGTGATTTCTGGAAAAACTTTAATTGGAAAAAAGCGAATGAACTGTTCGCGGCCGCCAAGAAATAAAATATATGATTCTCATTGATCAAAAAGCACCTGACTTTTCAAATGTTCCTGCCTTTCAAAAAGGAAAGACCGATCCAAAAATAAGCCTGTCCGATTATGCTGGCAAGTGGTTGTGTTTGTTCTTTTATCCACGTGACTTCACCTTCATTTGTCCAACGGAGTTAAAAGGCTTCTCAAATGCGGTGGAAACATTTCGCAAAATGAATTGCGAGATTCTTGCGGCGAGCACCGACTCAACGTTTTGCCACAAAGCGTGGTTTGAACGTGATTTGGCGAATGTGGAGTACCCCGTGCTGGCTGATACGAGCTTGAAGATTGCGCGTGAGTACCAAGTCCTAGACGAAGCAAACGGCGAAGCACAACGCGGCTTGTTCTTGATTAGTCCTGATGGCGTAGTGAAATATTTATTGGTGAGCGCCGGGTCCGTTGGTCGCTCGGTGGCCGAGACCATTCGTGTGCTCGAAGCATTGCAAAGCGGCGAGCTCTGCCCAATGGAATGGAAGCCGGGGGAAGCGACGCTGGGGAAGGCGTAAACAAAACATGAAATAAAAAACTCCGGTTTTACACCGGAGTTTTTTATTTTTGATGCTTATGCCTTTTGTTTCATTCCCAACGCTTCTTCGAGTGCAGCTTTGTTCCAGCCGACGATGACTTGGCCGTCGATATCGATGACGGGGACGCCCATTTGGCCGGATTTTTTGACCATCTCATTGGCAGAAGCTGCGTCGGCTGAGACGTCGATTTCTTTGAAGGAAATGTCTTTTTCTTTCAAAAACTCTTTGGTGAGTTTGCAGTATGGGCAGGTTGGCGTTGAGTAGACGATGACATTCATATAAGGATCTTGAGGACAGTATAGCACACAAAGTTATCCCCAATCACTTGGAGCGGCGAACCCTTCATTTTCTCTTTCGTAAAGCGGGGGTTTGTCATTACAAAAAAAACACCAACGCGGCAATCGCCGACGAATCGACATGCGACTGGATAACATGAATCTGCGTAGGGGCAATTCATGAATTGCCCCTACGCAGATTCTGATTGGTGGTTACATTCTCTCCAAAAAATTCGCTAGCAGACGCACGCCAAAACCGGTCGCGCCATAGGGTTGGTCTGGTCGGGTTTCACGCTCTGAATAGGAGGGGCCGGCGATGTCGATATGCGCCCATGAGGTGTCACCGACAAATGGCTCGAGAAAAAGCGCGGCGCTGATGGCACCGGCTTGACCGCGCAGGCCGATGTTTTTCAAATCTGCGATCTTGGATTTTACGTGATCGCGATAGCCAGGGTAGAGCGGCATTTCCCAGACGGGTTCGCCGACGGACTCGGCGGCAGACACAATGCGCTCGGCGAATTTTTGGTCATTGGACCAGAGGCCGGCAATATCACTACCAAGGGCGACGATGCATGCACCCGTGAGCGTGGCGAGATCGATGATGAAATCTGGTTCGAGAGTTTTGGCGTATGAGAGGGCGTCAGCGAGCGTGACGCGACCTTCGGCGTCGGTATTTAAAACTTCGATGGTGGTGCCGTCCATGGCTTTGACCACGTCGCCTGGACGATAGGCATTGCCACCTGGCATATTTTCTACGGCAAGAAAAATCCCGTGCACTTCTACATCGATGTCGAGTTTGGGTAAGGTTTGAAATAAACCGATGACGGTGGCAGCACCGGCCATGTCGATTTTCATATCCATCATGCCGTCGGCGGGCTTGATAGAGAGACCACCGGAATCAAAGGTGACGGCTTTGCCCACCACTACGATTTTCTTTTTTGCTGTGCGTGGCTTGTATGACAAATGAATGCCAACGGGTTCATGTTCTGAACCACGCGCCACGGCGAGTGCGGCGTGCATGCCAAGTTTTTCCATGGTTTTTTTATCGAGGATTTTGATCGAGACGCCTTTGCCAACCAGCTTTTTTGCTGCATCGGCCAGGTGGTGTGGTGTCATATCTTGCGAAGGCGTGTTGACGAGATCACGTGCGACACCGGTGGCTTCAGCGAGCAGGTGGGCGC
>JAYVTL010000103.1:0-2023 GCA_043788845.1 Candidatus Uhrbacteria bacterium | reverse complement strand
CATTGTCTATTCCAATCTCTCCTTGGTCGAGCGTGATACCGATGAAGTCATCGTCATCAATCAAGCGCGTGAAGGCATCGAGCTGGTAAAAAATGTGCGCGACTCCAACTGGTTAAACGGCCTGGCTTTTGATACCGGCTTGGTAAACCCCGGCGACCCCGATGATTTCACCGGCACTCCGGTCTGGGACGGCCTCATCGCCCAGCCAAGTTTTGATTTCACCGCCAATGATTTCACCGATCCCACGGCGGATGTCGTCCTCTCATCGGCGGCCACCGCAGGCAAAATGTACGCCAATGCCAACCTTGGTTTAGGGATCGCTGGTTCAGTCACACCATTCAAACGCTTGCTTACCCTTCATCCCATCTGCGCTGATGCTGCCAATGTGCAGACCGTGCTCGCCGCCGGCAAATGCAGCGACACGCCCGGCCTGACCAAGATTGGCATTCGTATCGAATCTCATCTGATCTGGGATCGCCGTGGCATTCCCAAAAATGTTGTAATGTACGATGACATCTATGACTGGAAATAGTTATCGAAAACTCGCCCCCGGCTTCACCGTCATCGAAATGTTGGTAACCATTACGATTTTTTCTTTTGTCGCCGTTATTTTGTCGCAAACCTTTATTTCATTCAATCGCCTCCATCGCAAAATCGCCAATACCGCCGTCCTCGGTCAAGATGCGCGCTTCGCCATGGAAATGTTAACGCGCGAAGGCCGCAACAAACTGGTCGACTATGCCGGCGGAGTCCTACCTGTCGCCGACACTCAATTAAGTTTGGTCAGCAAGGACGGCGCTTCGCATGTGCAAGTGGCAATGAAAATACCCGCCGATGCCGTCTGCGAAGACCTGTCCGTTAATTGTTTAGCTTTGAGCACCGACGGCGGCCTCACTTGGAACACCATCACCTCGAAGCATGTCAACGTCAAACAATTCGACGTCATGGTTCGTCCGCTCACCGACCCGTTTGCGCCAGGTGCCAGTGGCAATCAGCCCTTTATTACCGTAGTCATGACGCTCGAGTATCTCGCCGACAATCCACAAGACAATGCCAGTTTGCAAACTCAGACCACGGTGTCTTCTCGCATTTATTTGAAATGATATGACGCTACGACCAGGAAATATTTTGCCGTTGTCGATCATCATGATGGTCATGATTTTGCTGGCTGGTATCGGCATCGGCACCGTGGTGCTCGAAGGTTCGCAACGCGCCGTGGATATCGATCGCAGCGTCTCGGCCTACTATATGGCGGACTCCGGTGTTGAGCGGCAATTGTATGAAGTACGCAAAGTTGGCACGCCACTGGCCACTATTGGCGCCATCGGTTCCACCTATCCCAATGGTTCAAGCTGGAAGTTCAATGGTTCATTTGCTTCAACCACCAATAAAATTATTCCATCCGTCGCGACTTCGAGTTTCGCCGTCGTCGACCTATTCGATCCCGACAATGTCGGCCCCGCCGGTGCTGATCAAGTCACAGTTACTTGGAACAATGGTCCGGATTGCGGTTTGCAATATGCCAATCTCGAAGTCGGTTATGCCGAATGGAATTTATCCGGCAATATCATTCCCAATAAATTCACCATCGAGAAAAAAAACGACAGCACCATCCTCGCGCCCGGCGATCAAAATCAAGCCATCATCCTCGATGCCAACCGTTCTTATCGCCTGCGTCTTGCGCCAAGTATTTGCTCGGTCGCCAATGTCGTCGTCCAACCACTGTCTGCCGGCGTCCCCACCGTCTTCCCCGGCGACGTCACCCTCTCAGCCGAAGGCACCTTTGGCCCTGCCTCGCAAAAAATCGCCGTCACCATGCCCAAACTCGACGTCCTCTCCGGCCTCTTCAACTTTGTGGTGTTTACGGAATGTACCTTGGTCAAACAAGATGGCGTGACGCCAATTTGTCCACCATAGCCCCGCATTTCATCGTACGGGCGCATGCCATGCGCCCTGTTCCATGTTCTATTCGGCATCTGATTGGATCGACATATTTGCGGTAGGGGCAATTCATGAATTGCCC
>JAYVTL010000102.1:0-1536 GCA_043788845.1 Candidatus Uhrbacteria bacterium | reverse complement strand
GGGCAATTCATGAATTGCCCCTACCGCAATCGTTCCATGTATCCGATCCATCAAACAGGGCGCATGGCATGCGCCCCTACACAACCAATACCGTCTGCTCTACACTACGCCCATGACCCATTCGGAAGCCAAGGTTCGTATTGCAAAGCTGCGTGGCGAGATCGACAAGTATCGCTATCAATATCATGTCCTCAATACACTCGAAATCTCCGAGGCGGCTTTGGATGCGCTCAAACATGAGCTGTATACGCTTGAACAGCAATACCCAGATCTCATCACGCCCAATTCGCCGACCCAGCGCGTTGCCGGTGAACCACTTCCTGGTTTCAAAAAAGTCACGCATTCCGCGCGCATGCTGTCGATCGAAGACGCTTTTTCGCGAGAAGATGCAGACGCTTGGCTTGAGCGCATGAAAAAACTTCGTCCAAATGCGCAAGTTGATTTTTATGCAGAATTAAAAATGGACGGCCTCGCAGTGGCGCTGATTTATGATGATGGAGTCTTTGTCCAAGGCGCAACCCGCGGTGATGGAACCGTCGGCGAAGACGTGACACAAAATTTGCGCACCATCGAAGCCATTCCTTTGCACTTGCAACATGCGCCAAAAGGTCGTGTTGAAATTCGCGGTGAAGTGTACATGAAAAAAAGTCAGCTCAAAAAGCTGAATACGAAATTAGCCAAACGTGGCGAACCCGAACTCGCCAATCCGCGCAATGCCGCCGCCGGATCCATCCGCCAACTTGATGCCAAGATTGCGGCTGAACGCGGTCTTTCTTTTTTTGGATATTCCGTCATCGGCGATATCGGTACCACGAATCATGAGCAAGCGCATGACTTCATCACCAAGGTCGGTATTCCAACCAATCCTTTGAATCGTCATTGCAAAAATCTGGATGAAGTAGAAAAGTTTCACGAGGAAGTAATGAAGAAACGCGACAAGCTTGATTATTGGATCGACGGCATTGTCGTAAATGTGAACGATGACAAATTATTTGATTCTCTCGGCATCGTGGGCAAAACACCGCGTGCCATTCTCGCCTGGAAATTTCCGGCAGAACAGGGGACAACAATCGTGCGCGAAATCCAAGTATCCGTCGGTCGCACGGGAGCGCTTACACCCGTTGCCGTGATGGATCCCGTACAACTTGCAGGCACAACGGTCACGCATGCTTCACTTCACAATGAAGATGAAATCAAACGTCTCGGACTCAAAATTGGTGACACGGTGATTGTAGAAAAAGCTGGCGACATTATTCCAAAGATCATCCAGGTTTTGCCAAAACTTCGCACCGGCAAAGAAAAAACTTTTCACATGCCGTCGAAATGCCCGATCTGCGGCTCACCCGTCAGCCGCGCCGAAGGCGAAGTCGCCGTCGTCTGTTCCAACCCCGATTGTTTTGCGCAAGAAGTCGCGCGCTTGCTTCACTTTGTGAGTCGATCAGCTCTTGATATCCGCGGCCTCGGCGACAAGATCGCCGAGCAACTTGTGCAAACCGGTCTCGCCAAAGAACCCGGCGAATTATTCGAACTCACACC
>JAYVTL010000101.1:0-8920 GCA_043788845.1 Candidatus Uhrbacteria bacterium | reverse complement strand
CTTGGTTTTGGCGTTGTTTGGTGGGTTTACAGAATTTATTCCGTATGTCGGACCTATTTTAGGTTCGATCCCGGTGGTGTTGATTGCTTTGAGTGATTCACCGTTTAAGGCATTGTTAGCGTTGATCGTGGTGGTGGTGATTCAGCAAGCCGAGGGTCATATTATTGTGCCAAAGGTCATGCAAAAAGCAGTGGGGTTGAATCCGTTGGTGTCGATTACGGCTTTATTGGTGGGTGCGAAATTATTTGGAATTGTTGGTGCTTTGATGGCGATCCCGGTGGTGACGGCGGTGAGTGTGATTGTGAGTGAGTTATATCGCACGCGTTTACATGCCGAGTAAGGTGATGGTTGCACCGCCTGATACGGCATTTCGTGTCTGGTTATTTGGGTTGTTGTTGAGTGTTGCGGTGGGTATGGCTGCCATATTTTTGTTGATGGCCATGCGTCGTCCGCAGGCGCCGCCACCATTTGATTCGATTGCGGCGCATCGCAACTGGGTGCAGTTTGTGCAGCAAAAGGTAGGCGAGATTTCTGCGCAGCAAAAAGTTGATGAATTGCGGCAAGTGCAAGCCGAATTATTGACGATGAAGGTGGCACCGCAAGACAAGCAGAAACATTTATTATTGGCTTTGGCATTGCAATCCTTGTTGAAGGGTGATGCCAGCGCTTTGGCGCGTTTGCAAGCGATTACACATTCAATTCAATAATTATGCCAAATCCTGTCCAACCATCGACACCGGTGGTGATTCAACCAAAAATTGGAAAAAATGTGCTGGAGTTTTGGGCGATTTTATTGTTGATCGTGTTGATCTTAGGGAGTGGGGTGGCGTTTGGAGTGGCAAAATCTGGTTTGGTGCGGGTGCCGTTTTTTTCTCGCTTTTATCATGGCCCGCAGATTACACGCCAAGTTCGAGTGGCGCCGGTGACTGGGGCGGCGTTTATGGAAATGTTGCGCTCACGTTTTTTGACCGCGGCGGTGACCGGTGGCTCTTTGCCGGCTCGGGTACGCATTACCGAGCAAGAATTAACGGCGGTGTTGGATGATGCGATTGGTAAGGCGACACAGTCGGATACATGGACAGCATCGGGTACCCAGTTGGTGATTCGACCGACGGGTTTAGAATTTTATGGACAATTTGTAGGGAAGCAGGCAAGCGTCAATATTTTGATTCGTTTGGTGCCAAAGATTGAAGGACCGATTTTGCATTTTGTGCCGGTCTTTGTGCAGCTGGGTGATTATCCGATTCCGCCAAGTGTGGCAGATAAGCTAGCGGCATTGATTTATAAACGAGACTTTGGTCAATGGAATGTGGCGTATGGTGAGATGCAGGTGACCGAGGTTGTTTTAACCGAAGGCGTGCTCGAATTGGACGCAATGCCTCGTAAATCGATGCCTTGATTGTCGGCGTATTTCCAGGCACACTAAAAGAGATCTTTCATGTTATTTGTCCTTGTCTTGCGCGCATTGCCTTTTTTGGTGGGGCTTTTGGAAGCCGGGCTCTTTTGGTCTCAACACAATTATCCGATGACGTATCCGTGGTTGGTGGGTGTCGCCGCGTTGATTTTGCCGTGTGCGGCCTATGCGATTAGCTGGAAGCGGCTTGAATTGCGTGACATGATGGAAAAAATGGCGCCAAGTTTTTTGGTGTTGCTTTCCTTTGGTTTTGGATTGTTGTTGATCGAAGAAGTTTGGTCATTGTGGGTGGTGATTATCGGTGCGGGTTTGTGTAGTTTTTTGGCACTCGAGTTGTTGTTCTTGTTGTGTTATGAACCGGCTAGTTATCCGGTGAATGCCTTGTCGCGCTTGAATATTGCGTTTGTGCCGTTGACGATTTGGTATGCTGTGGCGACTTCGTATGGATTGATGGTGTTTATTCATGCCAACCATGTTTGGCATGTGGCATTGTGTGCGGTATTGGGGGTGTTGTTATTTCGGACAACCGGTCATCCAGGTGCGACGGATGAGCAAAATCGAATGTGGACCGTATTGGGTGGAGTGATTGGGGCGCAGGTTGGATTGGTTGGTTTAGTATTACCCGTGACGATGCCGGTGCAAGGATTGGTGGCCTTGTTAATATTGACGAGCGCTTTGCGTGTTCGCCGCTATTTATATGCTCCCAAACCTACGGTGCGTTTAGCTTGGGTGGAGGGTTGTGCGGCAGGTGTGTGTTTAATCGCTTCTTTGGCAACTGCAAAATGGATATGAAATCTACCCTTGTTTTGTTGGTATTATCGGCCACCTGTGGCGCCTTGGCGGGTGCGGCTGCGGGTTTTGTGACGTCGAGTCCGTTGGTGGAAACTTCGACCCCGTTGATTGTGCGTCATACGACCACTACCATTCCTATCGTGCCGCCGGTGAAGAGCAAACCTGATTTTTCTTTGGTGCCGATTGAGCAGCGTGCGGTGTCATCGCTCTTGCCACCTGATTTTGTGAAGCATGGTTTTTCATCCAGCGGCGCAGTGTATCGTAAGCCGATTGGTCAGGCTTTGGAGGATAAGTTTTTAGGTAATGATCGTTTATTGGGACAGGCCGTGGCGTTGACGGCTGATGGGTGGTATGTGACGGCGGCACAAAATGTTAGCGCCTTGCATGTGGCAGACATGGTGTTGTGGCATGCAGGGAAAAGTTTTGCGGTGCAAAAAGTTGTGCTGGATAGTTTGAATCAAACGGCGTTTTTGAAAACAGCTGAAACGAATTTGTCGTCAGCGGCCTTTGCTCGCGCGCAAGATGTGGTGCCAGGTGCCGGTTTATGGGTTGAAACACGCGCGCAAGAATTTTCACCGCGCGCCGTATTGAGTGTGGGGCTGCGCGTTTTGCCTACCGACATCACTTCGAGTGAAAGTGCGGTTCGTCGCATTGGATTGGACGGGATGACGGTGGCTGGCGATCGGGGAGCGGCGGTGTGGGATGCAAATGGGTCTTTGGTGGGGATTGTGGATAGCGCGGCGGCCGAGCGTTTGCACGTGATCCCAGTCACGAGCATCGCTTCATCATTTGAATCGCTGGTGACTGTTGGCGAAATTCGTCATGCATTATTGGGTGTGCGCGCGCTTGATTTGTCGAGTCTGCGTTTTGATGGTGATCGTGGCTTGTGGCCTGCCGCCGGGGCGTTGATTCGTGATGATCGCAAAGGCGTAAAACTTGGCGTTTTGCGAGAAGGCCCCGCGGCCAAGGCGAAATTGAAAGCCGGGGACGTGATTGTTCGCGTCGAACATGATATCTTAGATGGGACAACAGACTTGGGAGAAATTTTGTCAGAATATAAACCGGGCGCGCAAGTGAGTTTACGTGTCTTGCGCGGCACACAAGATTTAGACGTGTTGGTGACCTTGGGGTCGGTGGTGACAAGTGAACTTCTCAAATAAGTATGGCCACGCAAAATTACATCCGCCTCTTTTTACGCTCATGGAAACTGCTGATCGTTACGACTCTGGTCGGCGCGTTATTGGCTTTGGTATTTTCTTTGGTGCAGCCGTTGCGCTATTCATCGACTGAACGCATTTTGATTACCCAGACCAATGCGGCGGGCTTGGATCCGTATACAGCTTTGAAGTCGACTGAACGCATTGCGCAGAATTTATCGGAATTGATTTATACGTCGAGCTTCTTTAATGCGGTCATGTCCAAGGCCCAGTTGGATGCTGCGTATTTTCCAACCGATGAAATCTCGAAGCGCACCAAGTGGCGTGATAGCATCCAGACCTCGGTGAGTGCGGGGACGGGGGTGATGTCGATTGTGGCCTATCATACCAATCGTGATGCCGCGACCGAATTGGCCGTGCGGGTGTCCCAGGAATTGGTGAATATTACGCCAAACTATTTTGGCTATTCGGTGCGGGTGCAGATTATAGATGATCCACTGCCATCACGCTTCTACGCGAAACCTGACTTTTTGAAGAATGCGCTGTTGGGCCTGATTGCCGGTTTCTTGCTAGGAACCGCTTGGATTTTGGGAAGATCGCGGAATGTGGGATAGGGAGGGGGTGGGGGTGATGTAGGGGCGCAATTTATTGCGTCCTACGGCTCGATTATGAGCATTATCGATTCGAGGGGCGTGATAAATCAGGCCCCTACGGGGGTATGATCGAGGGGGATGATTGAAGAAACCTGTTCTTGACAAAGAGCGGGTTTTTTGCTTAATGTAAGCAATCTTCAGGCAGCGGTGGCGAAAATGGGCTGAAGGAGGTGGCTCATTTAAGGCAAAAAAACAGGGGGCTAAGTTAAGCCGTTATTGGCGAGAGGCAGGGCTTGACAAAAAGGCTGGTTTCTGGTATGTTACTACGTTCATTGAATGGGAAAGACGGGGCTTGAAGCCGTTCCACCGCTGACTTGGGAGTATTCCTCCTCTCCAAAGTCGGTATGCGGGACGGCTCCAGGGCCTGTTCAAACAGCAGTCCCGAAGCGTTCTTCACAACTCTAACAACTACAACAAAGGAATCAGCGACCCCAACTCTCATAGATTCATGCAAGGCCCACATCACTGTGCGGCCCCACATGGGTCGCGGATCCCTCAACACCAACAACGTTCCACAATAGGAGTCACACATGACCAACCGTAATCGTTTCTTCAGCACGCTGTTCACGTCCCTCGTTTCTCTCGTCTTCCTCACCGCGGCGGCTCCGGCCAAGGCGGGTCAGAGGTGTGACACGGCTCAGGTTGCATGCGCTAACCCGCAGGCACCCGAGTGCACCACGGCCATCCTCGCCGAGTGCAAGGCCGAGCGCGACGCCGAAGCCAAGATGTGCACCGACAAGCTCGACAAGACCGAGAAGGAGCTGCTCGACTGCCGTGGCACTCTCGCCAAGAAGGACCAGAAGCCGGACGAGTCAACCAAGAAGGAGGAGCCGAAAGGCACGCCTTCGCGGCTGCTGTGTACGGGCGACAAGGCGTCTGGCTTCAAAGAGACCAGGCACAACAACGTCACCGTGGGGTGCGAGTGCGGTCCGGGATTCGTCTCGGTGCCGCAGCAGTTTCACCACGAGACGCTGCCTGGCATGAAGCCGGGGGACAAGGTCAAGGTTTGTGTGCCCCTCACCACTGGCGGTTCCAGCGGGAAGTCGGGACTCGTCGGCGACACGGGCAGTGCTGGTGCAACGGGTCCTAAGGGGGACACCGGTGCTACTGGCGCGGTTGGTCCTCGCGGCGAGCAGGGCCCGATGGGACCGCAGGGTCCCCAGGCACCGGTCGACAAGGACAAGGCCTATTGGAGGCCGTACGCCATGGTGTTGGGGATGAAGGGTCCCTCGCCATACATGAAGTACCACTACATGGTCGGTGCGGAGGCGATCGCGCCTTTCGCTGACGGCGAAGCCTACTGGTTCCTGTCTGGAGCCGCAGGCGGTAGCGAGTCGAAGGGTTACGGGACGGCAGGTGTTGTCACGGGCTCTACCGGCATCGGGCTGGTGTCCAAGAGTGGACGGTACTCGGGCGATCTTGGTGCATACGGCACCTTCATCGCACGCGGGTCTGCGCTGCTCGCCGACAACGGTGCCACCCAGATCGAGAGCGGTAAGGGTGGTCAGTCCGCCGGTTTGCAGGGTCGGTTCCACGTTCGGATCAGCCAGGACTTGGGAGTCGGCTTCGTGGCACGCGTCGGTAAGGCGGGTGACCAGTACGTCGTGCGTAGCAATACGGCGGCGGACTCGCAGACCAAGTTCGACTGGGAATACGGTGGCGGTCTGATGTTCACCTGGAGCGTCCCGGCACCTCGTCTCGAGTAGTTGTTAGATCTCGAAGCTTGTTTCTAGGTTTGAGCCTTTCCCAAGGCTTGCCTAGAACATGACTTCTCTCGGTTGGCGCGGATGAGCTTAAAAAACTCATTCGCGCCGACCATCCACTTTAGCTGGCTTCCCAGGAAGCCCATTGAAGCGGATGTAAAGACATGACTTGACAAAAACGGTTAGATGTGGTATCTTCATCTGTTCGTTCATTGCGTAGCCATCACACGAGGTCGGGAAGCAATTCCTTGTCTCGTGAGACCGCTGGTCTCAAGTTAGGAAGTATTTCAGTCTAAGTTCGCTGACCAGCGGAAGCTCACAGATCACCTCACGTTCAAGTTTCTCAACGTTCTCTACAACCTGACAGGAGTTCATACCATGAAGACCACCAATTCGTTCGTTTCTTTCGTTGCTATCATCGTTTCCACTCTCTCGTTCGCGTGCGTCGGCAATCCCGAGCACGATCCGGATGCCGCAGCGGCAGCTGGGTCGGCCGGATCGGCGGGCACGGCGGGCAGCTCGGGGACGAGCGGCACGGCAGGGACGGGCGGTACGGCTGGATCGGCAGGCACGGCGGGCGCGGGCGGAAGCTCGGGCACGGCGGGTACGGCTGGGTCAGCTGGCAGCGGCAATGCGGGCTCGGGCGGTTCGAGCGGAAGCTCGGGCAGCGCGGGTTCGGCCGGCACGGGTGCGGCAGGTGCAGCAGGCACGGGTGCGACCGCCGGCAACGGTGGCGCGGCCGGGACTGGCAATGTCTGCACGCCGACCACGTGTCCGGCGGGCATGATCTGCTCGATGGGCGCGAACAACCTTCCCAAGTGCGACTTCCCCCCGATGGGTGGGAGCGGCGGGAGCAGCGGTGCGGCTGGCAGCAGCGGTTCGGGCGGCAGCGGCAACGCAGCTGGCTCGAGCAGCGGCGCCAAGAAGCATGTCGTCCTCGACGTCACGCTCAACTCGGCGCCGTTCACGGCGCTTCTCCCCGGATGGACGGGTAGCCCCGAGATCGAATGGTCGTCGGGACCAGTCTGGAAGGGGGACACGCATCCGCCGGCGGGCAAGTTCAACGACACCGGTGACAACTGGAAGGACTTCTCGGCGGGCTACGGATCGTGGACGAGCTGTTCCACGAGCGTCTCGATGAGCCCGGGGAAGACGGTCTACCACTGCGAGGCTGACCTCGACGCTTCCAAGTCGTGGCTGCACCAGGTCAAGGTGCAGGTGCCTGGCGATACCGAGTATCGCTACGGCTGCAATACGCGCGTGGAGGACATGAAGTTCTTCGCCTCGGTCGTCTTCACGATCGACGGTGTGGTTCACCCGTTCATCCAGAACGGTTCCCTGAACCCCGCCGAGACTCACGTCGCACAGTACGAGGACGCGTTCCCGTACTCGACCTATTGCTTTCAGCAGTAGGACACTCGACTGGCTTCATCTGCTCGCACACAAACTCGTGTGCTTGAGCGGATGGAGTCAGTTTTTTTATACCAAAACTATTGATGGCTTTGGCTTGACGAAGTGAGGTGAATCGTGGTAGATAGATCCATCGTTCGATTGATCTTTTTGAATGTTCATGAATGGTGTTCAATGTTGAATCCAGTAATTTTTGCATTGAATACATTCACGATCTTTCAAACTCGAACTGAAGAACGTCTAAAAAAACTCCAAAGGAGGAGCACATGAATTCTCGTAAATCGCTAGTTGTCTTTTCGCTGGTTTCCATGGTCGGTGTCGCATGTGTGGGTGAGACTGGTGTGGACCCGGCGGCAGCTGCCGGCGGGGCTGCAGGTAGCACGAGCACGGGCGGTATGGCTGGTACAGCTGGGACTGGCGGCATGGCTGGGACGGCTGGCACGGCTGCCGGCAAAGCTGGGACGGCTGGCACCGCTGGTGCGGCCGGAACAGCGGGTTCAGCGCAAGCTGGGACGGCTGGTGCTGCTCAAGGTGGCATGGCTGGTAGCGGCGGCGCCTGTACGGTGCAGCCGTTGGCCGACTGTTCGCCAGATGGGCTGACGTGCAATCCCAGCCTCGTCTGCAAATGTGGACAGGCTTTGTCGCCGGCTTTTGCGACGACGATCAGCTTGTGTCCCAATGGGACGGCGGGTACGGGAGGCATGGGCGGTGCAGCGGGTGCGGCGGGTTCGTCGGCTGGGATGGGTGGTGCGGCCGGTAGCGGTTGCAGCGTACCTCCACTGACGGCGTGCCAGGTGCCGGCCAGTACGTGCGGATCATTGATCTGTAAATGTGCTCAATGGCTGGATCCGGTCTTCGCCAATACCATCACCATGTGTCCGCCGATGGGCGGTGCGGGTGGTATGGCTGGTGCAGCTGGATCATCGGCGGCTGGTGGAGCGGCGGGTTCTGCACAGGGCGGAGCGGCTGGGACTGGTAATGCTGGTGCCGCTGGTGCTGCGGCCATGGCTGGAGCAGCGGGTTCTGCACAAGGCGGAGCGGCTGGTTCGGCAGCGGGTGCTGGTGGCTCGTTGGCTGGTGCGGGTGGTCAGGCAGCTGCGGCGGGTTCTGCACAAGGTGGCAGCTCGGCGGGTGGCATGGCCGCTGGTGGCAGCGGTGGAGCTGGTGGTACATCATCGTGCTCGGTCGCCTTGGGGACGGTGTGTTCACCGCCGCTCATGACGTGCGGCGACAAGACCTGTTGTGGCACCTTCGTGCTGTCTTCGACGGTGATCAACAATGTGTGTCCGTCGTCGGGAATGGGAGGAGCCGCGGGTGCAGCAGGTTCGTCGGCGGGTGCTGGCGGATCGACGGCTGGCTCGGCTGGTGTTGCTGGCAATGCTGGCTCCGCCGGCTCGATGGCCGGGGTGAGCAAATTGTTCACCTATCGTTACACTATGCCCGTTGGTTTGAACGCCGTGCAAATGGCGATTTACGACGAGGCGCTCGATGCGCAAGGCGGTGATGTCGCGCGGCCGGTGGCGCTCGGTTCGCTGCTGGCGCAGATCTGGTATCACTGGGGGATTGCGGCGGACAAGTTTCCGTCGAATTGCTCGCTGACTGGAGCTCATGTGGTGGAATGCCAGGTGCATCGCCCGACGGGTTCGCAGGTGCGGCTCAACGTCAATGTGACCTATCCCATCCCGGGTGATGTCGCAGCGACGTGGTACTGCAATAGCGGGGTGCAGAACGATCCTCGCTACGGCATGCTCGAAGTGTTCGATGGAAACTTGTCCGCCGCAATCCCCCAGT
>JAYVTL010000100.1:0-3678 GCA_043788845.1 Candidatus Uhrbacteria bacterium | reverse complement strand
CCCCAATTCTCGCACGTAATAAAAAACGCCCCGATGTACATCGGGACGTTGCCTTACTGATGATACTCGATCCAGCTCTTTACCAGCTGGCGCAGCTCTTTCGCCTGCTCAAGCAGCTCTTCATCGATAGCTGTATTCTGTATCTTCGAAGTTTTTTCTCCATCACTCATTGCAACGAGTTTATTATTAACAAACTCTAGTCGCACCTCACGAGGAATCAGCACGTAGACGCAGCGCAATGTCTCTTTCATTTCCGTCGACCCCACCAGCTCTCTAATCAATTGGATTTTCACCAATTGATTCTCCAGCGTGATCGGCAGCAACGCATCTGCATAAGGCACTCGTCGATTTCGCGGCGGTGCGCGCTTGAGTGAAGCGATCAGACCTGGCAAATATTTTGCACCCGCAGGTTTGCGAGTGAGGTAGCGAATACAGACGGCCAATAGCGCGATCAGCCCCACCAACACGGCGAGTCCGATCAATTGATACAGTCGGATCTGTGACATGGCATCCTCCGCCGAGTAGAAAGACCAATGATTACGAGAAGGTCGCCGCGTAAAACCGTACACCCGCCTCTTTCAAGCGGATCTCCACGGTATGCCGCGCGCCATCCAACGTAGTGATGTTGTACAAGGTGCTGGCATTCACCGTCAAGTCACTAACCTTCTTGCCATCAACAAATACTTCCAAGTGTTTATCTGTCTGATCCGCGCTCTCCATCACCATATGCAGCACCTTCGCCTGCACATTGAACTGAAAAATATTTCCCCCCGCATTGGACTGCACATATTCTTGTCTAAATTTCCACGTTCCATTCACCATCCATTTATTTTCAGACACCGCAGTCTGCTGCGCGCTATATCTCGTATCCACATTTTCAATTCCAACTTTCCCTTGAAACTCCTCCAACGAACAGGGCCACCATGACCCCAAGTCCAATCATTTTTTCCATATGTCACCCCGCTTGAAAGGACTCCACGAATCTTAGCAGGCACGGGGGAACATGCAATAACCCTTGACATTTTTCGAAAAAAAGCGTATAAATGAAAAGTACATTTAAACCTGGAGGTCAGAATGATTTGTCACGAAAAATTCTCAACTGAAGTCGTCTATCGCCAGCCAACAAACAACGAGCTGCGTACCATTTTTCCCGCTTTCGAAAATCCTGGTCTCATGGATGATCGGCGGCGGGAATACATAGCGGTGGATGTATGCAAAGACATCAGCCGTGCAACACGCAAAGTATCTTTCCGATATGTATGCACTGAACAAGACTCGGAGAGATCTGAAGTACTTGCCCTCATGCAGCAGTACGGAATGCGGCCTGGGATGTACGAAGAACTGATTGCGTTCGTTCAAGCCTACCCAGACGAGCCCTTGAAGCATGACATCAGTGCGCTAGGCTCTCTGTCTACGCACATGAGCTACCCCTGCGCGGCCTACGCCACACATTCATCGCATGTGCTCGACCTGAAATTCGGCGGAACCTATCGGAGCACCTGGGAAGGATACTTTCGACACCTGGCTGTCCCGCTAGACGTATTAGCAAAACAAAAGCCGCTCACACTCGAGCGGCTTTTTTGATCATGGTTTTTTCAGAACCATCTGCTTACGAAGGAGAGGGCAGGGTGAGATGGTTACGAAAACGTCGCCGCGTAAAACCGCACGCCACTTTCTTTGATCTTGATTCCCACGGTATGTCTCTTTCCATCCAGCGGGGCAATGTCATACAACGTACTCGCATTCACCGTCACATCTTTGACCTTCACACCATCAACATATACTTCGAGGTGCTTATCTTTTCCATCCGCACTCTCCATGACGATATGCAACATATTTGCTTGCACATTAAATCTAAAATTTGCATTACTCGAGTTCGCCTGGACATATTCCTGCCTAAATTTCCAAGTGCCCGCCACGAGCCACTTGTTGTCAGAGAGAGGCAAGGCCAGCCCAACTCCCGGATACACCGTGTCTTTATCTTCCGCCCCAACATCGCCCTCAAATGCATCTCCGCGCGCCAGTCCAAAATACGTTTCCTGCGTTTGAATATTCGACAAGTCCTGCGCCTTCACATCCGCCATTCCATCTAAAGTCACTCCAGCTTTTTCTGCCAACAATTCTCTGAGCACTTGTTCATTCTTTTCATAACTTCCTTCCCCAAAATGCGTCGCGCGCAATCGACCTTGTCGATCAAAAAAATACTTGGCCGGCCAATACCGATTACTATACGCATTCCAAGTCTTGTAATCTGGATCAAGCGCCACCGCAAATTTCAAATCATTTTTCTTTATTTCTCTTTCTACATTTGCCGGCTCCGCCTCAAACGCAAACTCCGGAGTATGCACGCCTACAATCACTAAACCTTTGTCTGCATATTTTTCCTGCATCGCGCGCATAAACGGATACGTGCGAATGCAATTGATACAAGAATAGGTCCAAAAATCCACCAACACCACCTTGCCTTTCAAGTCCTCATTCGTCAGCGCCGCATTGTTTGGCGTATTCCACCATTTTGTAATCCCCACAAACTCCGGCCGATGTTCTGCCAGCACCGGCAACAGCGACGGCGTCCCCGGCACAATATTTGGATTATCAGAAACCGTCTGCGGCGGATAACTCTTTGGCAATTGCGCATTTGGCACCGGCAATTCCAAGCTCGGAAACAACCACGGATATTTTGTCGCCACTGCCGTTTGAAAATCTCTATCCAAGCCCGTATACAACCCAATCGCCACGAAAATAATGACTACCCCAAAGAATCGTTGAATCGCGCCAGTGTATTTCGCAAAAGCGCGCACCTTGGTCGCCACCGCCTGCCCACCATAGGCAATCACCAGCATAGGCAATCCCGCACCCAATGAGTAGGCGAGAAGCAAAAGCCCAGCTTGTCCCAAGTCTTGTTTGCTCGCAATCAAAGTCAAAATCGATCCCAACACCGGCCCAGCGCACGGCGACCACACAATTCCAAGCGATGTACCCAATAAAAATCCACTCCATAATCCCGCATCAGCTAAATCCGTTTTTGGCGTGAGTTTTTGCAAGACCGGTTGCAACTTCACAAAAATCCATTCCTGCATGCTCGGAAAAATCATCACCAACCCAAATAATCCAATCACACTCGCCGCAATCGTTCGAAATGTATCCGGCTTAATCCCAAACAAAGAACCAAACACCCCAAAGATCACCGCGAACACTGAAAACGACAAAATAAATCCCAGGATAATAAACAGGGGACGAGCCTTATGTTGTCGCACCGTCGACGTCCCCAAAATAATCGGCAGCAGCGGCAAAATACACGGCCCCGCGATCGTCACGGCTCCCGCGAAAAATGAAAAAAGAAAAAGTGTCATATGGCTGAAAGTGTAGCATGCCGTGCTACGCTAATGCTCATGAAGTTCCCACCTCTTCCCACCCTCGTGGTCAGCCTCCTGCTCGCAACCAGCTACCTCTTACAACCAACCAGCACCCAGGCGCACCCTCTCGATGTGGCCTACCTCGATTTCAGTCATTCAGCTTCGAGTACCGTCCTCACCGTCGCCGTCCACCCCTACCAAGCCTTCGAACTCGTCCGCGCCGGCCGCAACCTCCCCTTTGATTTGCGAGAACTGCAACAGCATCCCGACCTCATCACCGCCTACATCGACGACCATCTTCGTCTCTCCACCGATACCGGCG
>JAYVTL010000099.1:0-1729 GCA_043788845.1 Candidatus Uhrbacteria bacterium | reverse complement strand
TAACGCTCCCGGAGGTTCCGGGCCAAAGCATGGCCGACATAGGCAAAGCGACGTTGGAGAAGAAGACAGCCTTTCATAGAGTGGGATTGTCAATTCCGTATCGTTCTAGCTATGATGGTAAAAATCATGCCGGAAGAGGAATTGAGTGAACCCGGAATTTACCACAAGTCCATCCAAAGTGGAAAGTGGTATTTAGCAAGTGTTTTTTGCCAGAAATCCCTTAATTTACTGACATTTTTCATTCTGGCTCGGTTACTCGCGCCAGGGGATTACGGCATCATGTCGGTAGCGTTATTGGTTGGTGGGCTTCTCGATCAACTCACCAATGTGTCATTTGGAGACGCGCTCACTCAACGGAAGGGCGATATCGAGCATTTTTTAGACGTTTTTTGGACACTCGATGGCCTACGTGCCCTCTCCATAGCTGTCGTCTTGTTTATTGGCGGTCCGTGGATTGCGTGGTTCTTTAATATCCCGCCTGCCATGGTGACTCTTATCCAGGCGACGGGTCTGTGTTATGTCGTGTCCGCCCTCGCCAATATCCGACAGATCCATTTTTCGCGCGGTCTCGATTTCAAGAAATTTTTTGTTCGTGATCTATTGTCTCAACTGTCCTTCGCTCTCGCCTCGATTGGATTCGCTTTTTTTGTCCAAGCATCAGCCTGGGCATTATTCGCCGGCTATCTCGTGCAAGATATTGTAGGTGTCACCATCTCATATGTCCTCTTACCAATCTGGCCACGGCTCTCATTTCGTTTTGGTGTCTTGCGAGAACTGGTCGGTTTTAGCAAATGGGTCTACGCACATGAGTTTTTAGATTTATTGATCGCGCAGATCGACAAAATTCTTGTCGGTAGATATTTACAGCCCGTTGAGTTTGGGTTGTATGCAAAGGCCAAAGACCTGTCGCTGACGGCCACCAATGTGATGGGCTCAATGATGAGTAAGGTCGCCCTACCCGCCTATTCCAAAGTGCAAGATCAAATGGAACGTATCCATGTCGGTTTTATGAAAAGCGTGGATCTCATCGTCTTAAGCAGTTTTCCATTTACGCTTTTGCTTATCTTAGAAGGTGGTTCTATCGTTTCGATTTTTCTAGGCGCGAAGTGGATGAGTCTAGTTGTTCCACTTAAAATTTTTGCCTTTGGAAATCTTTTTCTTGCCTTTGTGCGCATTGTCAGCCCGGTGCTGAATGCACTCGGTCGTCCCAAAGTGAATTTTCAAATCAATGTGCTTCAGGCGGTGCTGACCATTCCCAGTGTCTATTTCGGTTTTCAATATTTTGGGGTGAATGGGTTGGTCTGGGCGGTGGTAGTGGTTTGGATGTGCATGTTTTTTTATGCAATTATTCAGGCGCACCGGGTCTTACGCATCCCAAAACAGATGTTTGGTCCGGTCATACTGTCAGGAATCTCGGCAGCTGTCATCACCACGGTGGTCGATAGCATTCTTCGTCAGACATTGCCTGGAGATTCCTTGGTAAGTGCGGCTCTGCGCATCGTCGCCGCGGCCGGGTCATACGGCTTGGTGTTGTATGTGCTTGGTCAGTATCAGCAGCGCGGGCCGTGGGTGACATTCCGCTCGATTCTGCACGAGGTGGTTGGCAGGCGATAAGCTTGCCAAGTTCAGTTCATTTTGGTATAAGAAACGGACTATTTATCGAAAAACTTTACGTATGAATCTTGATTTCTTAAAAGACAAAAGCGTGCTTGTCACCGGCGGGACCGGC
>JAYVTL010000098.1:0-7167 GCA_043788845.1 Candidatus Uhrbacteria bacterium | reverse complement strand
CGATTCTAGATCAGCTCTGGCACAATGGTGTCCGCAGCGTCGACGATGTCATGCTTGATCCACGCAGTAATATCGATCATGTCGCAATTGCAAAAACTGGAGTTTGGGTTATAGAAACAAAATACATCGGCGGAAAAATCACCTATTCCAATGGCACACTACTCCAAAACGAAAAACCTTTTTCCAAAAAATATCTACAGCAAGCATACGCTGAGGCCGACAAAATCAAAGAATACTTATACCTAAAAGGCATCTCCGAGATCCCTGTTCGACCAATCTTAGTATTTGCTGAAAAGTTCTCCGGCGTCCAGCTTGGCTTTAAACCAATACACAATGTCTTTGTCGTCAGTAGTCTTGGCATAAAAAAACTCATTACGGATCCAAGTTTTGGCAGCCATCTCTCAGCCAGACAAATTGACCAATTAGTGAAAATATTTACTAAAGTGAAGCAAAAGCCCTAATACAGACAACTCCTTTCAACACTCTTATTACGAATCCTCTAAAACTGATTGGCTGCGCCACGTGAGCCGCAAAGCAAAAGCCACAGCTTTTGCTGCGGCTTTTACGTGGTGGGCGGGGAGAGAATCGAACTCTCATGACCTTGCGGCCGCGGGATTTTGAGTCCCGTGCGTCTACCAATTCCGCCACTCGCCCGTGGGAATTTGTGGGCAGAAAGTACCGCATTTGGCAGCCTTTGGCAAGAACCCAAGCCAAAACCTACAAAATCGCCCTATCTTATTGCATTCTTGATCTTCAAGATAAAGCGCGCCAAACGCACCTCATCATAAGAATAGACATTCCCCAACTTGGCCACAATCGGCGCTAACATGGTCGTCCCTTCTTTTTGGAACGCACCTCGAATCGCCTCAAAGCGCTCAATCGAGGGGAAAGTGACATGCGAAGCATCAGTCAACTTTCCCATATCTAAAGCCTGTTCAAGATGCTGCAAAATCGTCCCTTCGGCCAAACGACGCACCGCTGCAATTTGCTTTGGCGTTTTCTTCTCCGCAAAATACTGCATGCTCATGCGCACCGTATCAGACAAAGGCTTCACCACCTTCGGCCCACGACTTGCCGCTCGTGTTTGCCCACTCACTTTGGGAATTTCTCGCTCCATCGCTCCATGATCATGTGCATACGAACAAATCTCATCCAAAAACCGTGGAGCATACTGCACCAACTTTTCCTTACCGACACCAAAAATATTCGCCATGCTCTCCATCCGTTGTGGCAAATACCATGCCATCGCTTGCAAAGTCTTATCCCCAAAAATCACATACGGTGGCACGCCCCGCGCCTCCGCCAAACTCCGACGAATGGCACGCAACCTCTCAAACAACTCACGATCAAACTCTAACTCACCTTCATCCGTTCCACCCCTCGCCAAGCTCGACGCTCCACCGACGCTCGCCAAAGGCATTGGCTTACAAATATCACATCCCCCACAATTCTCTTGCGTCCACGTTTCGCCAAAATACGTCATCAAATATGTCCGCCGACACGTCTTCAATTCACAGTAACGCACGATCTCATCCAATTGCTGTCGCGTCCGTTGTCGCTCCGCTGGATCTTCCATCTCGCGGATAAATAACTCATGTTTGAAACGATCACCCAACGAAAAGAACATCAAGCAATCACTTGGCAAACCATCGCGACCCGCACGCCCCGTCTCCTGATAATATCCCTCCACCGACTTTGGCATATCCATATGCACCACCAACCGCACATCCGGCTTATCAATCCCCATCCCAAACGCAATCGTCGCCGTAATAACAGAAATCTCATCGCGAATAAACTTATCCTGCACCCGACTCCGGTGAAGCGGCGTCAACCCCGCATGATACGCCGCCGCCTTGATCCCATTGGCCAGTAGCGCCTCTGCCGCCTTCTCAGTTCCTTTGCGAGAAAAACAATACACAATCACACTTTCATCTTTACGCGCACGAATCTCGTTGACGAGAATATCCATGGCTTTCTTTTTTGGCACCACTCGATAATTCAAATTCTCACGATTGAAACTCGATTGAAAAACCCGCCCCGCCTGCAAACCCAGTTGCTTAATAATATCTTCCTTGACCCGTTCATTGGCCGTCGCAGTCAGCGCCATCACCGGCACCCCAGGAAATATCCGCCGCAAAACCCGCAAGTTACGATAATCCGGGCGAAAATCATGTCCCCATTCGCTAATACAATGCGCCTCATCAATCGCAAACAAACTGACCGACAATTCTCGCAAAAAATCTTGCACCAGCGGCATCTCCAAACGCTCTGGTGCGAGATAAAGCAGCTTCAATTTCCCCGCCCGCGCTTCTGACTCCACCCGAAACATCTCGGCAGCATTCAAACTGCTATTCATATACGCCGCCGTAATGCCATTGGCACGCAACGAATCCACCTGATCCTTCATCAAAGCAATCAGCGGCGAAATCACCACCGTCATCCCAGAAAATTTCAAGGCTGGCAATTGATAACACAATGATTTACCTCCACCTGTCGGCATCAAGACTAACGCGTCCTTGCCATCGGCGGCATGCGCAATGATCTCGGCCTGCATTGGACGAAACTCATCATAACCAAAATGTTTTTTCAGGAGCTCGAGCATATTGAAGTGCATACTATACACCGCTGCCATGAAAACGCAGCACCTGTCAAGACCGAGCTCTCATTTTTTCTTCCAAATGCCGCCGTTCACGATCAACCCGCTCTAATTCATTTGAACTAATCCAAATCATGGCAGAAAAAATCAAAACGATCAGACACACAAAAATAGTGATGCCTACTTCGGTGCCATACCATGAAAAGTTTTCACCAACCATCCGTAAATAACCCAAAACCGACGGCACCTCAATCGCCCAAGGCAACATATTCCTCGCAGCCCGTCCGCCCGGTCCACTACTCACCAAGATACGAAAAACACCGTGTTCTGGCCGCAAAAAAAGAATGGCCAAATTAACCAAAACAAAAGTAATCGACGTATTCAACGCCATCCGAAATGAACCCACATCGTGCAAATACGACGCGCTATACGCATAGCCAAGAATAGCCGTAAACGAAATCGCCAACGACAAAATACTCACATACTGCGTCCACCAACGCCCATAGGTAAACTTTTTATCTAGCCAAAGCAAAGCGAAAGCAACAAGAATAAAATTAACAGCCGTATTTGGCGCCATTTTATTCAACACTCCATTCATCATCAAATCCTTAGTAAACAACCACTGATCGATATAAATATCCAAACCAATAAAACTCAATAGCTTAAGACTTGCAACAGTCAAAATGATTCCTGCAAGGATTTTTCCAGCTAATTGTCGCTCGACCGGCTTCACGCGTTTTAAACAAACCAATGAAATGGCCGACAAAATAAACAACACGGCCGTCATTGGGTTCATAATCCCAAGCCCCGGACCAATACCCTTTAACGTCTGATTCTGAATAACCCAACCTAATAGCACCACTACCGCCACGCCCAATACTAAGGTCGTCAATATCCTCGAAAAAACAATCGAACCAGACACCAAACGGGGTTCAAAGCCTGCTCGCTTCAAAACTCTCGCTTTCGCAGCATCCATACCGATCGAGATAAAATATTTATAAAGTCATTATAACATAAAAATAAAGTACGCTCTGAAAAAAGTTATGCACAGCAAACAAAACACCCCGACCAATGGCCGGGGTGTCGGTAACTTTACAGCAAATTCGTCTTCAGTTGCGACATTGGTCGTTCTTTCTTCGCCATCAACACCATGTACAGCGTCGGAATCACGAACAAGGTGAAGAACGAAGACAGCATCAAGCCAAAGATAACGGCACCACCCAACGCCTTCCACGTTTCATTCGACAGCGTAATCGGGATAATCCCAAAGATGGTACAAATCGAAGTAATGAAGATTGCCTCCAACCGCGACTTACATGCATCCACAATCGCCGCTTTAAATTCAATCCCACTCTTGCGATTCAAGTTAATTTTGTCCACCAAGATAATGGCGTTCTTTACCACAATCCCAAACAACGCCACGATGCCGATCAACCCAGGAAATGACAACCGAATCCCGGTAATCGCCAAGCCAAAGAACACCCCAATCAAAGCGAGCGGAATAGTAACCAACACGATCAATGATTGGCGAAACGAATTAAACTGAATAATCATGGTCGCCACAATCAAGAGCGCCGCAATAATCATTGCGCGCAAAATCGACAAGACCGATTCTTGATTCTGCTCATTCTGCCCACCATACGAAATCGCATACCCCTCCGGCAGCTTATACTCTTTTGCGAGAACATTCTGAAACGCCGTCACCACATCGGCTGGACGATGCGCCACATCCACACTCGCCGTCAATTCTACCGTGCGCTTTTTGTCGATGCGCGTAATTGTATCCACTGATGGTTTCAATTCAATCGTCGCCACATCCTTCAAAAACACCGGTTGCTTGGCATTGTTCAAAATCTGCAAATTCTGAATCGCTTCCAAAGTCGGAATCCGTTCTGCCAAGAATCGTGCTTGCACTTTAATTTCTTTTCCATCGCGAATCACCGTCGTCACTTCACTCCCAGAAATCGCCATGCGCAATACCGAACCAACCTGCGCCCCCGTCAACGAATACAATTCCATGCGATCTGGTTTAAGCGTAAACGTATAATCCGCGGGCGATGCCTTGAGCGAAATATCCGGATTCAACACTCCTGGCAAAGCTGCCAGCTTTGGCTTCAATTCATTGGCGATCTTATCGAGCGTCTGTAAATCTTCGCCACTAATCCGCGCATCAAAGTCTGCCCCCGCCGGTGGACCACCCGCCGGTGACAAAACCGAAATCGTTGCCTCCTTAATATCCGCAAAATCCGCGCGCATCTTTTCTGCAATCTCATACGAGCGTGCCACCCGCTCTTTTTCTGTCTTCAACTTGATGGTCAACGACGCCAAATTCGAACCCGATCCACCCGACCCCGAACCACCAGCGGCACTCCCCGCACCCACCAGAGTCGAATAGCTCACAATCTCGGGATATTTGTTCATGCGGGCTTCCACCTTGGCCGCAATCGCATCCGTCTGCACCAAATTCAAACCCGTCGGCGCCTGAATGTTCACATACAACAATTCCGAATCACCCACCGGAAAGAATTCTGTCTTCACAATCCCGGTAATCGGCAATGACACCGCGACGGCAAACAAGACGGCCACTCCGCCTAATGACAAGAACCGCGTCAACCGCGAACGCAAACACCATTGCAAAACTTTTTCATACAACGGCAAAACGCGATCAAAATGAATCACTCCATGCATCAGCTTACTGAAAATGGTCGTATCCACATGACTCCCCTGCTCGCGTAACTTTTGCTTAATGAGATCATCATCATTCCATTCTGCTTCCGACAACATCTCATTCGCTAACAGATTCTTCTTACCGCGCAAGAAAAACCAAATCATCGAAGCCAGCACCACCGTCAATGCCACCACCGCAATCACAATTCCCACCACCGATTTCAACGCAAACCCTCCCACCGCTGCCGCCACCAAAACCGCCATCACTCCCCCAAACATCGTCTTCGTAAAACGAATGCGCTCGAGAACAGCCGCCAATGGGTGATTGATAAACAACGCAATAAACAACGAAGAGATCAGCGTCACCGACACCGTAATCGGAATCGACTTAATATATTGCCCAATAATTCCCGACGCTGACAACAAAGGCAAAAAGGCCCACACCGTGGTTAACGTCGTCGTCAACAACACCACTTTAAAGTCATTCAACACCAATAACACCGCTTCTTCTGGCGTAAACTTTCCGGTATTCAAGTATTGCTTGGTCGCACTTACCACCACGATCGCATCATCCACCAATAGACCCAAGGACAAGATCAAGGCGAACAACGACAAGAAATTCAAACTTGTCCCAGTCACCAACATCACCCCAAAGGTCGCAAAGAACACCAGCGGGATAGCTAAGCCGGCCACCATGGCTTCTTTGAAACCAACGATCAAAAACAACACCGCGAACACCAAGACCAGTGTAATCAAGAAGTCATGCGTCAATTGCTCAAAATCTTTATTCACCCGATCCGACAAATCCGTAATCACACTATACGCTGTGCCTTTTGGAGCGCGCGCCACGGCTTCGTCCATCTTCTCGTCCACAGCTTTCACCGTATTAATAATCGAACCACCCGTCTTCTTCACTACCGAGATCGTGATATTCTCATGCGCTTCACCATTACCCAACGCATAACGCGACCGTACCGTTTTCTTAATAGCGCGTTCACGCACCACGGCCACATCATTCAATACCACAATCCCCCCATTGGCCGCATGCAATATCGGGATACTCCCCAATTGCACCGCTTCATAAAAACGCGAATCCGTCCGCACCGGAAACGAATACAGACTCCCTTCAAACGTCCCACCCGGGATGGCCAAATTCGTCGAACGAATGGCCTGATTTGCCTGTTCTGGCGAAATACCAAAACTCGCCAACTTCAATGGATCATACGCCACTTCAAACTCACGACGATCACCACCCGAAATGGTCACTTCACGCACCCCCGGGATCTTCTCGAGCTCATCCTGAATATCTTCGGCTTCTTTCCGCAAAGTAAAACCATCCGATGGACCGGTAAATGACGCGGTCCACACGGGAGTATCGTCAATTGAGACTTCGCGCACCACTGGCTCCTTGGCATCCGTCGGCAAATCTTTCTTCACCGTATTGATCTGATCACGCAATTTGCGCAAGCTATCATCCAAGTCCGCCTTGGCATCATACTCAACCGTAATCGAAGACAATGAATTCGCTGAACGTGAAGTAATCTTATTGATATTCTTCAGTCCGGCAATGCTCGTTTCAATTTTCTTGGTCACCAATTCTTCCATGTCCGCTGGCGACGCACCCGGATAGGTCGTAATAATCACCGCAATCGGGATCTTCACTTCTGGATTTGATTCACGCGGCAAACTGGTAAACGAATAAATACCAATTGCCGTCAGCACCATAATCATCAGCACCACCACTCGAAAATTCGTCACGAAAAAATTAAGCACGCTTTTGCGCAGTTCCGGACGAAAGGTCAATTTTTCTAAATAGAGACGGTCCGAAGACTTCATCTCGGGTTGTTTGAGTTCATCCATAGACGTTATTTCATGATCACCACCGCATCACCATCATTCGCCAC
>JAYVTL010000097.1:0-3209 GCA_043788845.1 Candidatus Uhrbacteria bacterium | reverse complement strand
ATTCACCTGGTCTTCGGTCACTTGAATACTCGCCGTCAGCATAGCTGACCCATTTTTTTGTGCCGATTCTGCCGCCGCACTCGATGAGCTATCCGTCTTGCCTTTTCCATTGTCTTGCGCAATCTTCACAATATCTTTTTTGCTCGACGTCCAGTTATTCCACATCCAACTATATTCCTTAATTGGACTCAACGGCACACTCTGATTATTTTGAATCGAATAGGCAGCCGCACTAAACTGACGCGTCTCTGGCTGATTATCTGGATTGATGAACAAGAATGGATGGGTATTTGGCTTGGTGACATCATCAATCAAAATGGTATTCAAACTACAAATTTTGTCACCGGTGGTAAATGTCCACACGATTTCACCGTTCGAACCAACTTCCAATGGATGCACCACTCCATACTGACTCTTAATACCCACCTTGTTCGATGTCGATGTCGCATTATCTTTCAAATTTGGATCTCCAATAAAACGCACACGATACTTCATGCTTGGCTCAAGCGCGCTATCCAAAGTAAACGTAAATTTATTCACCGCACTCCCTTGACCAAGCACCGGTTTCAATTGACCCGTGACACCGCCCTTACACCACAATTCTGCATACGCCGGTTTCCCAGTCACCCAAGACACCAAACCATCCCAGGCCTTTACGATTTTATTCCACAAACCAGGACCATAGGTTTTTTCAACCGCCACTTCGGTTGTTCCTTGTGGACATTTCTGCAAAGCATCCGGCACCCGTGACACTTCAAAATTATTAATCACCGACGGTGCGGTCATGCCCGTATTAAAATCCGCACTAATTTCCACGTTTCGACAAACTGACAACGCATTTTTTGGAGGATATGGCGTCTTCACCAATGGACGCGCGCGGCAGCAACCCGCATCATCCAATCCAAAGCCTGCGGCACACGAAGATTCTGACGTAAACCCACACTCAAGCCCATACGTAGCCTTCCCATCTTTCAATTCAAGATTTGCCGTGATCTCGGTCTTCATAATTCCTGTCTTTTGATCAGGAATAGCGTCTCCGATAATCGTCGCCAATTGTGCACGATCAATATACGGACCACCATTTTTTGGCGATTCGCACTGCTCACCCTTCTCGAGCGCACCACCAGTTCCACAAAAGCTCGGCACTGGATTGCCTTGAGCATCCGTATAGTACGCCGATGACCCTTCAGCTAAACATGTTGCACTGCAACCATCACCAGATTCACTATTTCCATCATCGCAATCCTTCCCTGGTTCTGCCGCATTACCATTACCGCAACATAATTTTTGCCCAGGTCCATTGCATGGCAATGACCCCGTCCGCAAACACGTTTTTGGATTGCAACCGTCCGCTGGCGACAGGGCCGTTGGCTCACAAGCCTTCCCCGGTTCATTCAAATTTCCATCTCCACAGACCGAGAAAATCTGCGACGATGGTTGTGAACCTTCGTGTAAACAACTGCTGCTACACCCATCTCCATCGGCCGTATTCCCATCGTCACATGCCTTGCCATCGCCTTTCACATCCAAGTTTCCACAAGTAGATTTGCCGGCGCTAGCTCCCAATTCTTTACACGTCGCACTACACCCGCGGCTTTCATTCATTGAACATTTCCCACCAGCCTTCACACATGAGGCCGAATCAACCGCACTCAAACAACTGGCGCCTTCTGGCACGGTTGGCACCGTGGTGGTCGTCGAACCACCAAAACACGTTGGACCAAAATCACACTGCTCACCCAAACCATGCTGCACCACTCCATCACCACAACTGGCGCTCTGCGGATCTGGCACAATCAAACACGTATTTGGATCACACTTTGTTCCAAGGTTCCCAACTCCAGGTTCACACTCTTCACCCGACCCCGAACCAACGGGCATCAATTTACAATTATCGCCAGCCGGTGTTTTACCAGCCACGCAATAATTTTTATCCGTCGTTTCAATAATACCGTCAGCACAAACACCCGCGCTATCTTTCGCACTGACGGGGGAACCCGTCAACAGACAATTCTTGGTACAGCCCAATGGCAATGGACCACCCGAATTCACTTTTCCATTCAAATACAAGGAAGCAATTTTTGGATCTGCCACCGACCATGCCGCTTGTGTCGTCTGCACCAAAGCCTGACCCGATGCACTACAAGAATCAGGCGCCCCAAACGGTGTCGCCACAAACAATTGCGAAGCCCCAACACGAGTTTCAAGTTTTTCAACCGGCACCACATTCACATGATCAGCCACACAAAAGGCACCTGGTTCTTGTTTGACTCGGAAAGTCCATTGAAAACCTTGTGGATGATTCAACCCAGCCATTGGCACACCGTTTTCACCCTTAATCCCCAGCGGGACAGCTGGGCCACCACGCAATAACACATGATAAAAAGCACCCGGCAATAAAATCTGCTGCGGTTCAATTTCAAGCCGTTTCTTTTGCAACGGATCTTCACCTGGAATACTCGTCAACAATACCTGCTTAATCGTAATCGGCGCACCAAAATCCGCTGGATTACAGTTTTGATTCGCACATTGATGCACAATCACATTCTCAGACTGTCCAATTGACATGGCATCCAAAGCACCAGAAAAATTTGCCCACACCAAAGCATTGCTACATGCCTGGTCACAATTTGGACCGTATGACACCACCTTTGGTGGCAAAAACTTAACAAACAATTTCGCCTCACCGGTCACTGGCGTGCTTTGCAATAATGTCGCATGCACGTCCACCGCGACATCACCCGTTTCTTTCAAACCTGTGCCTTCTTGCTCACAATCTTGATCAGTTGGCGCTGGCTTGGTGCTCATCACCGCACGACTATCTTGATTATTTTCAGTAGCACCCGTAAACCAGCTCCACTTCTTTGTTTTACATTCCACATAAATACATTTGTCATCAGCATTCACCGGACTCGACAAATAATTCGTTTTTTCACCCGACGTATGCATTTCATACGGATTTGGAATCACATTCACCTCATTGATCTTACTCGGGTCATCGCTATCCCGCGTCTTGAAACGAAAGCAATAACCAATCGGCTGACCCAACAACGTCTTGCCACACTCTTTCATCTCTTCCATTTTCGCCCCTCCTGGACCATCCGCCTTCACTTCATTCACCACATCAACAAGATATGTCGTATCCTTAGCCAAAGAAAATACCTTATCCAATTTCACCACGTCCTGACCATTTCCTACATGAATCAAAA
>JAYVTL010000096.1:0-9518 GCA_043788845.1 Candidatus Uhrbacteria bacterium | reverse complement strand
CGTGATACTCAAGCGACCAATCGGAGCGGCTTGCTGCAATTCTTTGGTGAGCTCGTGTGTAAAGATGAGCGTAAATTACGCACGCCTCAAGGAGCGATGCAAGCGCTCGAAGACGCGCGCGTGTTCGCTCATCAGCCACGCTTGAAAGAAATGATACACCCCAAGGAGCTGTTCGATCTAAAGCATGCCGCCTTTACAGCCATGCTTAACTTTGGTCTTGAATCTTTGAAAAAAACAGCAAAAAATCCAGCTCAAGAAATATTGCAGGCGCGCGCAAAAGCGAAAGGTTTACCGGCTGATTTTGCTTCAATGCATTCAACGGTAGTCGGGGTTTGGGAAAAAGCGCGCATCATGCTCGGTTCCAAACCAGCGGCGGTCAACGCGTCGATACCAGCTGATACACTTAAGCAAATCTTCACCGCCGAGTTCATGCGTCTGTTCGCCGATACTGAAGAAGAAATGGAACTCTGCAGTCAAATGCCAATCGTGCTCAAACTTGGATCGTAGTTCTCTATGCCCATCTCCTATCACAGCAATGATGAAATGTACCTGGCGCGGCTCAAAACCGCCGTCACCGGCAAGGATTTGAATTTGAAGCGGGACAAGAAAACCTTGAAGAGCAATATCGAATACTTGGATGAATCCAAACCATGGCGTTCATCACTGGATACCGCGGACACAGAATTAGAAAGTTATGCATCTCCAGTGCTGCTTGAGCGGCTTGCCATGGACTTGTCCATGCTTGCACCTTCGCCAAGCATTGAAAAAATTCGTGCGGCGCTGGCTTCAGAAAACCCCGCCATCAGTGAAAAAGGTTTTCGCGCTTTGAAAGCATATTTCCTTACCCATCCAGCGGACGAATTAACATCTCCAACCTTTCGTGCCGTCTCTGCCTTGCCAGACGGTTTCTTCTTTCACTATCGGAACACGCAAGACGAGCATCTTGGAGCCGGCGTTCAAGCCAAAATATTGAACGTGTCTTTGCCATCAAACCTAAAAACCTGCAATATCTTCGCTTCACTGGCCGTGGGCCAGCTGGTCGCGGCCAGCTCTCTTGAACGCATGTTGAAGGAACAGACAAAAGGGGAGCACTCAAATTTGGATCTTTCGAGTTTCATCGACCTGTTTAAAGCAACGACAAACATCTACGGCAAAGACTGGGAGACCCATGACGCCGAACGTCTCCGGCTCCTACGAAAACAGATGATCCGTTTAGAGTGGAAAGAAAAAAATCCCGTCTTCACCACTCCCGAGGCGCAAGCAGCACTCCAGGGCATAAAAGACCTTGAACACCAATTGAGTGTTGTTTCAGGTGAAACAATAAACAACCGTAAGGTATTTGCTTGGCCATTTTTTCTCCAACAAGTGTGGGAGCAGGAGACCGAGCTGCATGATCTATTAGTGAGTTATCCGTACAATGCCTACGACATGTACTCTGAAGAGTCCCGGGATATCGTCAAGGATAAAAAAAATGATCCAGCGCTCGAAGCACTTGGAGAAAAACTTCTCCCATTCGCCGATCAAAGTCAGCGCACCAAGAAAATGACGGATGCCGATTGGAAACAGCATGTCGCACGCGACGCTATCAGCAAGAACGGTTTTCCAAGCGACCCGGATCTCGCCAAGCCATTTTCTCGCGACCTGCGTGAAATCCAATGGCAAGCCATCAGTGCCTTCAAGCAACAACTCGTCGGCTTAGTGGCTCAGCCGAATCTATTCGATCAAGCCCTTAAACTTGAAGTTGGATTCTTCCGAGATTTTTTATTGTCAGAAGCCTGGAACAAAGAACCAAAGAAAACCCGCAAACTCGCCGAAGAATATCTGTCGCACATGCAAAAAGAAGTGCCTGATGCAGCCAAGGCCAATCGTGCACCAGATATCTTGAACCGCTACGTTCGCAATAACTATCAAGAAGGAACCGAAAGCTCAAAAGCCAACCAAGATCGAACCATCGAGCGCGCCATTCCACGGATATTTTATCAAGGATCCACCATACCTAACCCAGGTGACCCACAAAAGAGCATTACTCCGAATGATGTGCGCCAGGACGACACCCTCTTTAACCGTCACCGAAGTTTTAGAGACCTTTCCCTCATGCCAGCTGGTGGGTTTGTCCGATGGGATGCTGAAAGAAAACGAACGCATCGTGAAGCCAAAGCCGAGCAACGCGAGCTGGCTACCCAAGAAAATTTCCCCGCCGTCAAAGACTTATATCTTTTTTCTGAAACCGTCGCCAAAAATCAATCTAGCGCCGTCGTTTTGAATGAACCTTCCTATGCCACCCGCCTCGCCGTCGAAGTCGCGCAATCTGACATGCGCGCGCTCCAGTCCGCCGGTGAAAAAACTGCCGACACCACTCATCTCGAAAACTGGGTGACCAAACATATACCAGACGCCTGCGCCTTTCGCGATTTCTTTTTAGAAAACGCCATCCATGTGCGTTTGTGGAATCACTTGCGCGCCAGTCGATTGGGTCCACGCTTAGCCGAACTCGGCATTCATCTCGAACAACGCGACATTGATTTGACCAAACAGCTCGCCGGTAAAGACGAAGGCACCCTGCAAGATGCCTACCTCACGTCCTACACTGTCCTGCGTGTCGAAGGTCTGGCCGCCCACATCAGCGTCTTCACGCCCGACGAACAAGGCGCCATCGCCGATGTCTTGCGCCAAGTCGTCCCATCCCTCACCCCCGCCGCCGCCGAAGTCTACGACCGCATCATGGTCGAATTAGAAGCCGAGCGCCTGCGCACCTTCTATCAAGACACCTATCAGCATGCCTTGCCCGCCAGCGAATCCCTCAAGCCACAACACAAAGCCGCTGCGCGCGCCAAAGCCTTTGACGCCGTTTTTGTTCGTATTGTCGATGGTTTTCCGCTCGCATCCTACAACCGCGATGAACTCCTCGAACGTTTCGCTCTCGACTACGCCACCACCCCCGATCAAGCCCGCCGCGTCGAAGAAGCCACCTACGACTTTCTCGTCCGTCGTCCGGATGTCGAAAAAAAGAAAGGCGAGAAGGTCATCTTTGGTCCCGCCGAAGCCGTCAAAAATTATCTCTCCGCTTTTTCTGATCGTCAAAGCCGCGCTAAAATTATCGGTTGGGTTTTCAATGGCGAACTGCCTGACGATCGCTATCTCGAAAGCAGAACCTTCCAGGTCAATGCCGACCAAGAACGCGAAGCCTTTTGGCTCATGAGCCACAGCGAGCGCAAAGTTGTACTCTACAATGCCCTGCTCGGTGAGCATGGAATTTTCGAACTCCCACCCTCCGATTCTCCGCGATGGTATTACGATGGCTACCAAGAAGAAATAATGAATGAATTTTTGAAAGATTTCTTCAAAAACAATTTCGAAAAACTTCTCGAGAAAGAACCGCCGGATTCACACATGAGCACCACCATCAAAACGGTATTTTTTGAAACCTTCAAAAATTATTCAGCGCCCCGTCGTGTCGAGCTTTTCTTGTCGCTCACGCGCAAGATGCATGAATTACGTCAAAAGAATCAACAGCTCACCACCGGCCAGGCGATGCGAGTTTTTCTTGAACAAGTCGGCGTCGTCGGCATCAAGGTTGGTCAGGTTCTCTCGGAACGCGAAGACATGGTCAGTGATGAAAAGATGCGTTCTGAACTTTCATCCTTGCGCGATCGCGCCACGCCATTTGCCAAATACGGCGTCTTTACCTATTTACGCATGGCCGGCCTGTTCACGGGCGCTCCCGCTGCTTCCACCGCGCCCTTCCGCATTGCCGAAGTCGGCGAATGTCTGGGCAGTGCCTCGATTAAGCAAGCCCATCTCGCCATTACCACCGGGGGCGAAGAAGTCGTAGTGAAATTACCACGCCCCACCATCGACAAAAATTATCAAGAAGATCTTGCCGTCTTGCGCCGCGTGATGGAGACCCTGCGCAGCCAAGGTATCGATGTCCCCGAACATCTGCTGACCGAAGTTGCCGATGCCTGCGAAACTGAATTTGATTTTGGGATGGAAGCAACCGCACAAAATGATGTTGAAGCCGCCCTGCATCGCCGTACGGCGTCGGTGGAAACCCCGGGCGGGCGCATCACGCTCAATGCACCAAAACTCGCCTATATCCTTCGCAAAGGTGAAAACAAAGTCCGAAATCTGCAGCTCATGGTCGATGAATACATTCCCGGTTTAAATCTCGGCGAAGTCGATGAATACCGCCGTTTATCAGATACGCCTGATCTCGCTGCCGATCCGGAGAAACAAGCACGTCACGAAAAACTCCGCCGCAAAATTGAACAAATCTACGGCGAACGTTTTCCATTGGCTGAAAAATTTTATCTCACGGTGCCGCTTGAAGACATCCGAGCCCAGCTCGGTATCGACCTCATGACCCAAATCGCCACCGATGGCGCTTTCCATGCCGATGCTCATGCCGGAAATATTATCGTCAATGCCGCCCCAAAAGCCGAGCGTGTCACCTTCATCGATTTTGGCAGTGTTGGCCGCAGTGTTGAAGTCTCGGCCGACGGCGTAAAAGATCATCGCCCGGCTTTTCGCGATTTTCTGCGCGGCTTGCTCTTGCAAAAAATTGGAATGGGTGACTCCGGCGCCATGGGGCAAATCATCCAAGATTTTGTCCAGGTTGAAGGTTGTGATGCCAAATTTTGGGCTGAAAAAGTCGCCACCATCTCGGCGGAACAAAAAGATGTCGCAGGTTTTTTCAAATCACTGCTCGGCGAAATGTTAAGTCGCAAAGCGCGCATCAATCGTCAATTCAAACTCCTGCTCAAATCCATGGCCGCCGGAGGCAGTCATTTCGACGCTTTATCAAAAATCCTGACCGCTAGTTTTCAAGATGCCATGGCGCGTTCCATGCAACAAGGTAAACCCGTCGGCGAACTCCTGCTCCAAGATCCAAGGCTTCGTGGTTTGAAAACCTTCATCGATGCCGATCCAGTTTTGAAGGGAATGCTAGGTCTGGCCTAACTCGTTTCTTAACGTCTTCGCTTCCGCCATCCGGCTAAAAAAGCCTGATTCCTCGAACTGTGATTTCGGGCTAACTCGTTTTTTTTGGGGGCGACGATTTCGACATCCGTGCCAAGACTGGCCGGAAGAGGCGCTCAAAAAACTAATATTCACGGATGAAAACTTCACTTCCGAATCGCATGAGGGACATCGACTCATACACCCGTGAGATCATCGGCTGGCATGTGGACGGAACACATTCCGTCGAGCTCGTGATGGAAGCGCTGCAGATGGTTGTCAGATGCCGAAAGAAAACGCCGCAACTTTTCCACTCAGACCATGGCAGCGAATATTTGAGTGAGATGTATGTGGTTGAATTGCAAAAACATGGCATTACGCCATCCAACAGTCAGAAAGGGAAGCTATGGCAAAACGGTGCGCAGGAGGCTCTCCACAACCACTTCAAAGAGGAGTTTGAAAATCCGAACCGCTTCAGTCGCTACAAGTATTTCTTCGAAGCGCTGGCGCTCGCAGTGCTGAAGTACAACACGACCAGGATTCACTCGAAGCTCAAGATGCCGCCCCGGACATACCATGAACGCAAGGTGAGGGAGCTCGAGAAGCCGACGGAACCACCACAAAATCCCTCAACAAACACCCCTTCTAATGTGTCTTAAAAATGGGGTACTCGCTAGTATGGTGGTTCGAACTTCCTCCAGTCGAGTACACCATCACAAAACCCGCCATCACGGCGGGTTTTGTGTTTCCTTGCTTGACGCTCTTGCTGCATTTTGCCATCTTTTACCCAGTCCCTTTCACCCGGAGGCCATCATGACCAACGACGTTTTCCTGCCTACCACTGAATTGATCGAAACCATCCCTTGGATCTCAAACCGCGACCTCACCAAGATGGCCAAAGAAGAAAAAATCACCGCCAGCGTTTTTGCCACTCTGCGTGATCTCGCCCTTTCGCATCATTTCCCCGTCTTGCGCGAAAAAGGACTCTATCTGCGTCCTCACTTTTTCACCGGTCGCTTCATCACCAAGGCCACCGACCAAGACCTACGAGTCATCATTCGCGTCGAGACCGCAACCTTGGCCGGCCCGCCCAGCAATACCCTCGGCGGCACGGTCAGCTGCAAAGTCGAATTCCCCGTTGTCGCCAAGCCCAAAAAAATCGATGGTGAATGGGACGGCGGCCGTCCATCCGTCACCTTCGAACTGCGACTCCACGGCACCACCTGCCAATGGAGCGTCTCATTTGCCGAGCTCGATCCCAACCCGCAACTCTGTCCACCACTGACCGCCCAACGCGGCCTCGAGCGCTGGCAGCACTTCATGAATAGCTATCTCGAAACCATGAAGCAAGCCCCAGCCCAGCTCAATGTCCATGACGTCCTCGACCTTGGTCACTGGCAACTCATCGCCCGCGCCATCCACTCCTTAAAAAAGCCCCGCCACTCGGCCGGGGCTTTTTTCGACAAAACTCCCTCCATCCGTTACTCTCTTTTGCATATGCGCATGTCCAAGTTGTTTACCAAAACCTCAAAACAAGCCCCAGCCGATGCCGAAACCGCCAATGCCAAATTCCTCATCCAAGGCGGCTTTGTTCGTCAAGAAATGGCTGGTGTGTATTCCTGGCTCCCACTCGGTCTGCGCACCTTGCGCAAAGTCGAAGCCATTGTGCGCGAAGAAATGAATGCTCTCGGTGCGCAAGAAATTTTGATGTCCGCCCTTCAGCCAAAAGAAAACTGGTTGACGACCGAACGCTGGGACGCAGTTGATGTGCTCTTCAAAGTCCCATCTCAAACCAACAAAGAATACGCGCTTGGTCCAACGCATGAAGAAATCGTCACCCCACTCGTGGGCAGCTTCATCAATTCCTACAAAGATCTCCCGGTCGCCGTTTATCAACTCCAAACCAAATTCCGCGATGAGTTACGCGCCAAGTCCGGCGTCATGCGCGGCCGCGAATTTGGCATGAAGGATTTGTACTCATTCCACGCGACGCAAGAAGATCTCGAGAAGTTTTATGCCCAAGCTTTAGAAGCCTATTTACGTGTGTTTGCACGTTGCGGCGTTGATGCCAAAGTCGTTGAAGCCTCCGGGGGTTCATTCACTAAAAAGTTTTCCCACGAATTCCAAGTTCTGTCCGATGCCGGCGAAGACGTGATCATCGTTTGCGAATGTGACACCGCAAAAAATAGCGAGATCGCCTTGGACGCCAAACAATGTCCAACCTGCACCAAACAATACGAACAAAAAAAGGGGATCGAAGTCGGCAATATTTTTGACCTTGGCACCAAATTTTCTGAAGCCTTCAAAGTCGAATTCACCGACGAAGCCGGCACCCGTCAAACCGCCCTCATGGGCTGCTACGGCATCGGCCTCACCCGCCTTGTCGGCACCATCGTCGAAGCTTCGCATGATGACCGCGGTATCATCTGGCCCAAATCCGTTGCGCCCTTTGCCGTGCATCTCATCTCGCTCCAAAGCCGCGACGCAGAAATGCAAGATCGCATTACGCAAACCTCGTCTGATCTCTACGATTCACTCAAAAAACAAGGCATCGACGTCCTCTGGGACGACCGCGACGCCTCCGCCGGCGCTAAACTCGCCGACGCCGACCTGATCGGCCTCCCACTCCGCCTTCTCATTTCAGAAAAAACTTTGAAGGATGACAGCGTGGAATGGAAAGAACGCCAACAACCCGCCGCCAAACTCATGCAGCTCGCCAATATTCAAGAAGAAATCACCACCTTCGTGAAAGAATAGCCGCCTGCGCAGCAATGACAACCGCGACCAATAAAAAAACGCCCCGCGAAGTATCGGGACGTTTTTGTTTTGCGAGAAGGAGCACTATTTTCGCTGTTGCTTGCGCGGCGCGACCTGTTTGCCAGTGCTGCGCAGGTACATCAAGCCAATTTCTCGAATCAATTGGTAGGCTTGTGCATCGCTAGGCAGGCTGATCTCCGTTGGCGTTCGCATGCGCTTGGGAAAAGCGCGCAAACGCTTTTGACGATTTCTGCCGCCGCAGCTCACCTGCAAGCTCCAGCGCTTGCGCCGCGTAAAGTAGGTCAACTGAATCCGGATGGTGGCACTCACGTATTCCAGCTGTGGCCGACAATGCTTGGACTCATCACCAAAGTGCATCTGACAACTCAACTCGCCACAGGTCGCATTCCCCGGTGTGGCCTGGCACCAAATCGTGCCGGCCGCTTCTGACAATTCCATCCGGATCCGTAGCGCATCCAGCCGCTCGCATATCATCCGAAACATCTCGAACGCCAGCTCTTTGTAATGGAGCTGCTTCAAAAAGTCCTGCACGCGCCTGGCCTAATTCGCGAGTGACATCGGCGCGACGCGCATGGGCTGCGGCGTACAGACCAACAGCTGATACACGATCACCAACTCTTGAATCAAGTGCTTGGCGAAATCAGCATCCGTCGTCGCTTCTGATTCCGGAAACACCTCGAACAGTTCTTTCTGCACCAGATGCCGATACAGCGTCGACGCGGCCGGTGCATCGCCCGGCAAACATTCGATGGTCCACTGATCTTCGTCTCCGTAGTAGAAAACCGACACGACATAGCTATTGCCATCGTAGAGCACCACGCCCGCGCGGCAATCTTCTTCCATGAACACCGGATCCAAGAACCAGTTAAAGTCATGGATGCCCCGCCCATCATTCGCCCGCGCACCGATAATCTCGGTTCCACTCGCCTCCGGCACCGGTCCACACGCATCGCGCAGATACCGGTCGATGATCCTGAACTGCGCCGTCGCACGTTCCAATGCACAAATTTTTCGTGACATGACTGCCTCCAATCTGGGTTGATGTAAAAGGTTCACTCCCTGGGTTTGGGAGGTTTTTGTTATAGCAATTTTACGGTTTTTGTCAATCCTACCCCAGCTTCTTGCGCATATATGTCCCCGCCAAGCTGTAGCCAATTCCCCGATAATACGCCCGTACCCCAATCCCACTAATCACCGCCAATTGCCCAAAACCTTTCGCTCGCGAAATCTCCTCTGCCCGCGCCATCAACAATTTCCCATACCCCCGATGTTGCGCCGCCTTGGCCGCATCTCCTGACAAATTCAAAGCCTGACCATACGTATGCAGCTCGCGCACCATCGCCGCGCCTTTCAATTCTCGCAATGCCGTTTCAATCTTTTTCGATTCTCGCACAAAAATTGAGTCCAAAACATACGGCTCGGCGGCTCGGACTTCGCTCGGCGGCTGCGGCAAGCGCAAACGCAAAAACGCAAACACCGCGCGCCGCTCGTGGTCTTCCACACTCAAAAAAACTTCTTGCCCGCCAGCATTCTCATACCACTCTTCAAACACTTCACCTTTCACCGTCATCGGATCAACCGTGGTATGTCCAATTTCTCGGCAGCGCAAACACTGACACGCCATCCCGCGCTTTTTCATTTCAACATCAATCACATCTCGCAAATTCGTCACCGTATTTCCAAACGAAATCTCATGCGCAGGGAAATCTCGAATCAAACGTGAGATCCGACAATAGCGGGGGACCAGCGCCTGCATCGCAATCAACATCTCCTTCAAAGTGTCG
>JAYVTL010000095.1:0-4307 GCA_043788845.1 Candidatus Uhrbacteria bacterium | reverse complement strand
GCGCCGCACCGATCTCAAAGTCGTGCAGCACATCACGGCCTGGAATCGCAGCGAGCAAGAAGTTATCTGCCTATTGCGCGGTCTCGCTCATGCCGGCGCCGATGGCATTCTCGCCCTACATGGCGACACTCCGCCCAATCCAATCGCTCGAGAAGTTGAAGGCAGACTTACATCAGCCTGTGACATTCTGCGATTGGCACATCAGCACGAGCCACAGCTCAAGCGCTACGCCGCCATCTTGCCTGATGGGAATCCCTTCGATGCAACGCCGCCCGCGACCAGTTTGTATCAAAAATCACAAGCTGGCGCGCAAGCTTTCATCGCGCAAGCCAGCTATGCCCCGATGAATCTGGCAATTGCCGCCGCCTATGTACGCAATTCACCCGCGCCGCACATGTATCCCGGTTTGTTCATTCCAGAAACCATTCCGCGCTTCAAGCGCTTTGGTGAATTCTGTCATGTTCCCTCCGTCATCACTGCCATCCGCCGCATCGAACAAGCGCCGGATGAAGCGCAAGGCATCGAACAACTCGTGCGAGACTTTTTGTCGCAAATCGCTTCGCGCGGTTTGAACGACATGCATCTCTTCAGCATGAATCGCTTCGCGCACACCGTCGCTTGGTGGTCACGAATCCGAGGATAATTCTCGCAAAGAAAAACCCCTGCGCGGTCTTGCAGGGGTTTTTGATATTGCATGCTGATGTTGATCATGTACACTAGAAAAATATGTCATACGCCACCATTCCTTCTCAAGAAAGCATCGACCGCACCATCGCCGCCCTCAAGCCTCGTGGAGTTGAAGTTATCGTCGTCGACACCAAAGAACAAGCACTCGAGGAAGTAAAAAAAATGATTCCCGCCGGATCCGATGTGATGACAGGCAGCTCCATCACCCTCGAACAAATCGGCATCATCGACATGTTGAAGTCGCACAATCATCCCTGGAAAAATTTGAAAGACGCGATCTTCGCAGAAACCGATCCCACCAAGCAAGGGATGCTCCGCAAACAAAGTGTACTTTCGGAGTACTTCCTCGGCTCAGTCCACGCGATTGCAGAAACCGGCGAGATCGTCGTCGCCTCCGGCAGCGGCAGTCAGCTTCCGTCATATGCTTTTTCGAGTAATCACGTGATCTGGATCGCCGGCGCACACAAAATCACGCCAACTCTCGCCGACGCCATCACTCGCGTGCGTGAATATGTCCTGCCTCTCGAAGACAAGCGCATGAAAAGCACCGGCGCCCCCGGCAGCGTCATCGGCAAACTCCTCATCATCGAAAAAGAAATCATGCCCAATCGCAAACTCAAACTCATTCTCGTAAAAGAAGTATTGGGTTTTTAAGGTCAAACCATTGACCAAGTCGCATTTTGGTGCTAGACAGCTGTTGGAGGTCGTAATGAAAACCATCGTTCTTCTTCAACTCAAGTACCCGCACGGTGGTTCACAAGCCTACCTCCCAGGCAGCTTGTTGAACCTAGGCAGTCGTCTCATGGCCATTGGTTGGAAAGCCAGTCTCTTCGATCTCAACTTCGTCGAGCTCAACGCCGATGCTCTGCAGGCTGCAATCGCAGGCTCAGCAGCCATCGGCATCTCCATCACCGGCACGCCCTATATCCCGGGCGCTCTGCGCACCATTCAAACGTTGCGGCAGCTCGGCTACACCGGTCGTATCCTGCTTGGTGGTGAAGGTATCATGCGCTTCACGCGTGAGCAGTTTCAAAAACTCTGCGCGCAGCTCGGTGACGTACGCCAAGTCACCACCGACCAAGAGCTAATCGACACGCTCGGCTTGTATCTGCAAAAGCTCCCTAACATGTTTGAGGCCAGCATGGTCCCCATGTTGCAGACCTTGTCGCGTACTCAATTGCGCCAATACCTGACGCGTGAGTTTTGTGTCTTCTTGAGCTACGGTTGCGTCTACAATTGCAACTTCTGCTCTGCCGCCAAAGGCATGTCAGAAACCTATCGCCATCTCGAGCAGCTTCGCGAGGAGCTAGAATTTCTCTGCACGTTTCTCGCAAGCATTAAACACGCTGTGCTCGAGATCTACTTGAGCAATCTCGATATCATGCAAACCATCCGTGCCTTTGAGCCCGCATTGCAACTCATAAATGAGATCGCAACCAAGCACGGCATCAAGGTTAAAGCTCGTGGGCTCGCGACCACGCATTTCCTTTGTCGCGCTACGCGTCATGACCCCGCCGTCCTCCGCAGACTGCGAAGTTATGGACTCAATGCCATCGGTTTTGGTGTCGATGGTGCCGACGCGCGCGTCTGGCAACGCGAAAACAAAAAACACAATCATCTCAACGAAATTGACCAGGCGCTTCGCCTCACCAAAGAAGCTGGGATCACCCCCGAAGCGCTGATGGTCATCGGCTTTCCGCAAGATGACGCCAAGTCATTGTTCGCGACGCTCAAGTATTCTTTGATCTGTCGTGCGCGCGGAGCTGTCCTCCGCACCTATCTGGGAAAATACGGCACACCTGGTAGCAAACTGTGGGCAGAAGACGCGGCGCTAGTCGAGCACTATCTCGCACATCCTGATTCATTTCGTTTGCTCGACTATGCCATGTTCGGTTCTCCGGTGACCCATCCCAAACGCAGCCAGCGCTGGCTGGCGAATGCGAGCTTTGCCCTCCTCATCCTCCTTGGACTCGGTGGCGAGCACGCGACCTATCCACTTTTCCCCAATTCTCGTGTGTTGAATCGCCTCATGCCTTTTGACCACTAACCCAATCGACCAGTGCACATAACTGGTCGATTTTTATTTAGAAGAAAACCCCACCAGTCCCGGTGGGGTTTGTGTTTCGACTAGGCGGGCAAGCGTGCGCCGTCTTCGACGCGTGCGCTGCCATCCTTTTGTCGAAAGATCTGGACTTCACGGAAGTCCGTGTCCTGCGACTCCATGCATGTCCAGACGAGTGAGGCGACATTGGCCGGATCCATGAACTTGGCGTCGCCAATATCGCGACCCGTCCAAAACGGCGTTGCCATTCCGCCGGGGCAGATGAGCGTCACCTTGGAACCGGGGAGCTGCTTGGGCAACTCGCGTCCCAAGTTACGCGCGAGCTGCGCAACCGCCGCCTTGAGTGCGCCATACATCGCCTCGTCCTCGCGCACCGTCCACGAACTTGTTGAAGACACCACGATCAGTCGCATCGGACGCCGCTCTTTCACATTCTCGATGACGACACGATTGAGCAATTGCGCCGGCCCCGTCAGATTCACCGTCGTCAGCTCGGCGATCTCCTCGATCGAAAGATCCGAGAACCTTCCCTTCTGCAACTTGCCGACCGTCCACGCGACCAGATCATAGCCGCGCGTCGCCATGAAATGCGTCTGCGGCTTTGTCACATCCACCGGTGCGAACACCGCATTGCTGCCTGCAAACGCGGGATCGCCCTTCAGCGACTCCGCCGTGCGTCCGGCAATCACCGGCTTGAACTCCTTCTTGCAAGCGAGCTTCGCCAGCTCAAGACCAAGTCCCATCGTCCCACCGATAAACAATCCATCTTTCATGTGAACCTCCTCGTGCGTTGAAAACGTTGAAAGAACAAAAAACTCGTTGCATAAACCTAACAAAAGCAGGGGAGCGCGTCAATCAAAAAACCCCGACTCTCGTCAGGATTTTTTTGGTGCGCGGGGCAGGGATCGAACCTGCGACCAGGTGTGTATAAGACACCTGCTCTACCACTGAGCTACCCGCGCCAGCAAAAATGGAACAAGCCGAGTGTAGTGCCTCTGGTCATTCTCGACAAGCTACCCGACCAACATATCCAAATCCCGCCAAGTCCAGCTTGGCGGGAAAGAAAGTAAGAATCGATCGGCACTCCAGTGTCCAATGAAGCTGTCGCTCAAGGGCTCGTAAGCGATGCCCTCGAGATGCTTGCGGTCGAGCGAGATTTCAGCCTCGTAGGCAATGTCATCGATCATGAAGCTGACCGTGTCACCCATGATCAAACCATTGTGCAAGTTGAGTTGTTCATCAGTGAACCTCCGTCCATTTTGCGCGATCTGCAGAGTTGAGTCCTTGTCGAACTCGAGTCCCTGCAAGCTCCATCCGCCTTCGACATTGATCACTCCAACCACGCTGAAGCTGCGACAGAGTTTGGGCTGGCATGGGGTTGGCGGTTTGCTTGGGCATTCATTGATGACACAGGCCGTCAGCATTGTCGTTGGAATCGGACCATCGTCACCATCCATCATATCCTGCTTGCCCGTGACCACCGCCACATAGTCATGTGGCCCACTCACGCCCTCGACTTCAGCCACCGACGTATCCTCCATGCTCCACCAAAATTGGC
>JAYVTL010000094.1:0-2524 GCA_043788845.1 Candidatus Uhrbacteria bacterium | reverse complement strand
CAAAATGCAAACCTTGCTCGCCAACTCATTGGCGGTGAAGAATGCGCTTGATCTCGCCGTGCGCTATCACGCCAAGATTTTGCTGTCATCGGCTTCGGTTGTCTACGGTCCACGTCCAGCCGACAACTCCTCGTATCGCGAAGATTATTTTGGTTTGGTTGATAGCTTGTCACCACGATCCTGCTATGACGAAGGCAAGCGCTATGCAGAAACCATGTTCGAAACCTATCGCCAAGTCCACGGCATCGAAACCAAAATCGCCCGCGTCTTTCGCACCTATGGCCCACGCATGCCGCTCTTTGATGGCCAGATGGTACCAGATTTTATTACCAATGCACTCGATGCCAAAGACCTCGTCATCTACGGCGACGAAACCTTCAAAACCGCCCTCGTCTACGTCACCGATATTATCGACGGTCTGATCAAGCTCATGAAAGCGCCCGCTGACATCGGCCCCGTCAATTTTGGCAGCGATCTGGACTTAGTACTGGTTGACGTTGCCCAACGCATTATCGAAATGACCGGCTCAACGTCGCGTATCACCTTTGAAGCGCCCCTGCTGTTCATGTCCCAACTCGGCTTGCCTGACATCACCAAAGCCAAAGAAAAACTCGGCTGGTTGCCGCTGGTCCGCTTGGACGAAGGTTTGAAACGCACCATCGACTACACCATCGCACACAAATCTTTGCTCGGGTTTAAAATGGGATAGGTTATTTCACTTTCCAAGCTTTCATCGTCACCCCACTCACCGTCAGCGGAAAACTTGTCATCGCGTGTTTTTTCTTGAGACCGGCTTTTGCGGCGCTCGTCAGCAAGACTTCGCTTTTCTCCGCCACATCTTCTCCAAGTTTGCTCGCGAGATTCATTTCATCGCCATACATATCGTCACAAGCAATTAAGGCTGATCCATAGCCGATGCCGACACAAACATAGACATCGCTTTCATCCGGCGTTGCCTGATTCGCAATCTGCAAATCATGATTGATTTGCAGGGCAGCTTTCACCGCTTCATCCGGATTAGGAAAAATCGCAAAACAATTATCTGCCTCAAATTTGATCACGACACCTTTATGCTTAGTGATCACGGGTCCAACCACTTGTCGCATGCGTTGAATCATTGCGAGATAATGAATGATGCCATAGCGCTGCACCAGGCGAGAAAAGCCCGACATATCCAGCACAAAAATCGCGGCCTTGCGTTCAAATTGTTTTTTTATTTTTGCATCCACTTGCTTTTCGCGCTCCGGATGTTCGATACGTTCCAGTAATAATCGGTCTAGCTGTCCACAGGTCGGCAGGTTGGGAAAAGGGTGTTTGGCCATATGGCTGGAAGAATAACAGTTTTTCCCGTAAGCTGACTATATGAAGCTCGTCGCTGTCATTCCTGGGCTCAATGAAGCCAAGCGAATTGAGGAAACCGTCAAAGCCACCGCGCCCTTTGTGGACGCGGTGATTGTTGTGGACGACGGCTCTGACGATGACATGGCAGCCCGCGCACGCTCGGCAGGCGCCATTGTTTTGCGCCACACCATCAATCGCGGCCAAGGCGCCTCGCTCCGCACCGGCACCCAAGCCGCCCTCCAGCTCGGCGCCGACATCATTGTCCATGTCGATGCCGACGGCCAACATGATCCAGCCTTCATCCCAGCCATCACTGATCCGATCCGTCAAAATACCGTCGACATCGTTTTTGGTTCTCGTTTTCTGGGCGAGGCGCCGCAAGGCATGCCCTTCTCGCGCAAAGTATTATTGACAGCGGCACGCACCTTCAATGCGTTTGCCATGGGCATCCCACGCAAAGTCACCGATCCCCAAAGTGGCATGCGTGCCTTTAACCGCCAGGCCGCCGCCGCCCTCGACTTCCACCAAGACCGCATGGCGCATTGTTCAGAAATTCTCCGTCTCGCCACGCGCTCGAGTTTACGCTGGCAAGAAGTGCCTGTTCGCATCAACTACACCGCCGAGTCTTTAGCCAAAGGACAAAAATCCACCGACGCACTCAAAATTGCTTGGCAAATTTTTCTCGGAATTTTTTCTGAATAAATATGATTATCCAATTTCTCTTGCTCGTTACTTTTGCTGCGGCGGTATTCGTCACCTGGAAGCGCGCCAAAGAATCCGCCATCTCGCGACGTGAAGCGTTTGGGTGGACTATTCTGTGGGTCGGTGCCGCCGTCATTATTGTGTTGCCGCAAACGACGACCGTCGTCGCACACATCGTCGGCATTGGTCGTGGTGTGGACTTAGTCATGTACGCCTCGGTAGTGGTTTTGTTTGCGCTCGTCTTTCGCGTCTTTGTCGCCATCGACCGTATGGAACGCAAGCTCACCGACCTCGTGCGCCACCAAGCGTTATCGCAGCTACCACCCGACGACACCAAACTATGAGCGACCAACTTTTGCCTACCATCGACATCGTCACCGTCTATTGGAATAGCGCAGCTTTTGTCCCCGCCATGTTCGAGAGCCTCGCTGCCTCCGACTATCCGCGCGATCGCGTGCGCCTGCATCTTGTCGAAAATAAA
>JAYVTL010000093.1:0-6821 GCA_043788845.1 Candidatus Uhrbacteria bacterium | reverse complement strand
AATTGAAGAGGCGAAATGGAAAGCGTTTTTTTCTGAAGTGTTGAAATTTGAGATTTGGCCGTTGCGTGAATTGTTTGGTGAAGAACTGCGGACGTTTTTGCAGGAAGCTGATATTAGCACCTCGGGTTGGCCGCAGACCCAGGTTTTGTTGCGACCGATGACGTATTCGGGTGCGGCGTCCGAGGTGGCGGCACGAGCGGGTTTTTCGTTGATGGCGTCGGGGATGCGAGAGCGGATGCGTGACTTGATCATGAGCAAGATCAAGGGCGTGCGGATTGATTCGCAGATTAAGGATGTCTTGATGCGTCAAGCTGATTTTGGCGGATTGGGATTGGATGCGGCCATGGCCGATAAAGTTATCGCATCGATGAAGGATGTGTTGGAGGCGGTACCGGTGATGAGTGAAGATGAGTATGGAGATTATTTGGCCGAAGAGGCCCGTAAGAAGGCCGAGGCGAATGCACCTGCTAAAGATCCTGCACAAGCTGTTGATGGTGTGAGTGCCGCTGCACAGACCGATTCTGCAGCGATTCAAGCGCGGGTGGCTTTGGTGAAGCCGTCGACGGCGTTGGATCAATCGGTTGATAAGGCTTGGGAGAGTATTGGTAATAAACCGGCGGATCCGTATCTCGCCAAGCGTTTGAAGAATATTATTTCTTCGCGTTTGCGTGATGTGCGGAATGCGATTGAATTACGGCAACTCCTGGCACGCGATGAAAAGGTTGGTGGGATGGGGTATAGCATGGAGGTGGCAGAAACCGTGAGCGAACAGATTGAAGCGGCGTATGCGTTGTCACATGATTTGATTTTGGGTGAAGAGAAAAAGAAATTGGAAGAACAGATGGAGTATCAACGACGTAAGATTGAAGAACGAAAAGCACGCGAAGTTGAGGAACATGCCAAGTGGTATAAGGAGCGCGTGCAGAGTCGGACTTTGGCGGATGCGGAAAATAAAAAAGTCGGTGAAAAGATGCGTCAGGGTTTTGCCGCAGCGCAGAGTCCGGTGGATGCAAAGGCGCAGAAGATGGAGGAGAAACGTTTTGGTGAATTGGTGCCAGTGACGGCGGTGACGGCGCCAGCCATGGCAATGGCAGGTGGGGGAGGGGTGTCTGCCGGGCAAACGCCGTTTGCCCCGAGCGTGGCGACCATGCCAACCCAGGCACAACCGACGGCACGGGCGGCATTTATTGCACCGATGGCGAGTGGGACAGTGGCGGCTCCGGTGGCGCCGCCGGTGGTGATGCCAAGTGGGGTAAAGGTGTCAAAGACGACGGTGGAGATGCAATCAGTGGCGGCGACGGCCAAGCCACGGATGGAGGATGTGAAATTGCCGCCGGGTTTAACGCAGATGAATGCGCCGCGCTTATCTGGCTTGGTGCAAGAATTGCATGCTTTGGATTTGCCAGAGTTTCGCAGGTTGGGGAAGACGCCCGAGGTCGCTGCGCAAAAGATTTTGCAGAAAGTGGAGACCTTGGCAGGAGAGTCGTTTGAAAAGCGGATTGAGGGCATCAAGGCCTTTCAAGAATCGCCATTGCAACGGGCGTATGTGGGTTTATTGTCAGAATCGTTTAAGGCAATGAAGCCGATTGCGGAGTTGTCAGAACAAAAAAGAGCCGCGGGGCAAGACGCACTGTCGCCAGATGAGATTGCGTCTATCATTTCATTGAACAGTAAGCTACACTTCTAATATACCGCCATGCCAGAGAAGTTCATTGTGCCACAATTTATCGATAACGAGGATCAAATCCTTGGTCCTATTACGGTGCGTCAATTTTTGATTACTCTGGTGACCTTGTTTACGACCTTTATTGCTTTTAAGATTTTGGCTTTTCCTTATTTTATCGCCTATGCGATTTTTGCGGTGGGGATTGGTGGAACTTTTGGTTTTATGAAGGTGAATGGTCAACCTTTTCATATTTTTTTCTTGAATGCGGCGCAGACTTTTACTCGGCCAGGATTACGCACCTGGGACAAGCGTCCATTGGATAATGAGCTGCGTGGGTTTATTGCTGCGAATAGCGCGGCACCGCCGATGGCGGTGAGTGCGCATAAAGATCGGCCCGAATCAAGCCGTTTGCGTGATTTAACCTTGGTGGTGAATACCGGCGGTGTGTATAAGCCAGAAGACGATTCGTTCTAATATGCAAAGCAAGAAATTGGCTGGACCAAAAGCGGGTGTGCCCTCACAACGGTATTTGGATATTGCAGAAATTAAAGAAGATGTGGTGATCATGAAAGTTGGTACCTTACGTGCGGTTTTATTGGTGTCGAGTATTAATTTTGCGTTGAAGTCGTTGGATGAGCAAAACGCTATTGTGCAGGCGTATATGCAATTTTTGAATTCGATCGACTTTCCAATTCAGATTGTGATTCAGTCGCGACGGATGAATATTGATGAATACATGCGCAAGCTGGCTGATGCTGAAAAAGCGCAGCAAAATGAGTTGTTGAAAAGACAAATCGGTGATTATCGTGAATACGTAAAGCAATTGGTCGATTTAGGTGAAATCATGCAGAAGAAATTTTTTGTGGTGGTGCCACTTGATCCATCAACCGATTCGCAAAAAGGTTTCTTTGCACGGATGCAAGAAATTTTGACGCCTTCGGTGGCAATTCACTTGTCGGATGAACGATTTCGCAAGGATAAGGAGCAATTGATGCTGCGGGTGAACGCGGTGATGGGTGGGTTGCAGTCCATGTCGCTGAATGCAGCCGTGTTAGATACGCAGTCGTTGATTGAGCTGTATTATACGGTGTATAACCCGGATTTATTCGAGAGTCAGCGCATGGTGGATACGCGTAAACTCCAAACGGAGGGATAATATATGGCATTTAAAACCCAGGAAGACAAAGGTTTCGACGCCTCCGCGCTTACGGCGGGAGGGATTAGCGTAACCAAAGGACCAAGCAAGCAACTCTTGAAACAGAAACAAGAAGAAGAGAAGATTGCGCTTGAAGAAGAACGGATATATCGAAAGGGTGTTTCGAGTATTAAGGATTTGATCGCGCCGAGCGCAATGAAGATTGAGCCGAGTTTTGTGCGCTTGGGTGATGTATGGGTGCGTTCATTATTTATTGTGACCTATCCGCGCTATGTGACGGTGGGTTGGGCATCGCCGATCATCAATTTGAATGCACAGATGGACATCGCGATGTTTTTTTATCCGATTAAAGCGGATGTTATTTTGAAACAGCTTAAGAAGAAGGTGGGTATCGTGGAATCACAAATCACTTCTGACAATGAAGCTGGGAAGCCGCGTGATCCAATTTCAGAAACCGCGTTGCGTGATATTGAGCAGCTGCGTGATGACTTGACCCAAGGGATTGAACATTTTTTTCAATTTGCTTTTTATTGCACGTTTTATTCGACATCGCTTGAACAGTTGGAGCGCTTGTCGAGCCAGGTGGAATCGACCTTTGGTGCGATGTTGATTTATACCAAGCGTGCCTATTTTCAAGCTGAACAAGGTTTTAATTCTACCTTGCCGGTGGGAAATGATGAGTTGATGATCACGTTTAATATGAGTACCAGCCCGCTGGCCTCATCGTTTCCTTTTACATCGGCCGAGCTGACGAGCGATAATGGAATTTTGTATGGGGTGAATCGGCATAATAATTCGTTGATTATTTTTGACCGGTTTTCTTTGCAAAATGCCAATGCGGTGGTGTTTGCGACTTCGGGGGCGGGTAAATCGTATGCCGTGAAGCTCGAGATTTTGCGGTCGATGATGCTGGGTGTTGATGTGATTTGTATTGACCCTGAAATGGAATACAAGCATTTGTCAGATGCCGTGGGTGGGACGTTTATTAATATTTCTTTGGCCTCGCAAGCGCGCATTAATCCATTTGATTTGCCACGACCGACGGGGGAGTCAGTGAGTGCCGAGGATATTATTCGTTCGGCGGTAATTACGATTAAGGGCTTGTTGCGTTTGATGCTGGGTAAATTGACCGTGGCCGAAGACTCTATTCTGGACCGGGCATTGCTCGAAACGTATGCCAAGAAAGATATTGTGCCGGGTGTTGACTTGAGTACGATTGAGCCACCAATCTTGAAAGACTTCCAAGATATTTTGGAAGGGATGGAAGGGACGGGGGACTTGGTATTGCGTCTGAAGAAGTTTACCGAAGGGACTTTTGCCGGCTTGTTAAATTCGCCGACCTCGGTGCGGATGAATAATCAGTTGGTGATTTTTAGTGTGCGTGACTTGGAGGATGAATTGCGGCCAATGGCGATTTACACCATCATCAACTATATTTGGAATGTGGTGCGTTCGGAACGCAAGAAACGTATTTTGGTGATTGATGAAGCTTGGTGGTTGATGCAAAATGAGGATTCGGCGAAATTTGTGTTTGCCTTGGTGAAACGTTGTCGTAAATACTACCTTGGTATCACGACCATCACGCAGGATGTGAATGACTTTTTGACTTCACCGTATGGGCAGGCGATTGTGACGAATTCTTCGATGCAATTATTGTTGAAGCAGTCGCCGGCTTCGATTGACTTGATTGCACGGGTGTTTTTGCTGACGCAGTCAGAAAAATACTTGCTGTTGGAATCTGGTCCGGGTCAGGGGATTTTCTTTGCCGGGCAAAAGCATGCCGCCGTGCAAGTGGTGGCGTCGTATACGGAAGATCAGATTGTGACCACAGATCCAAACCAGTTGTTGAAGATTGAAGCGGCGAAGAAAGAATTTCAGCAGGCACTTGGAAAATAATTTTACGCTATGCAAAAACGAACGAAATTGGCGATTGTTCTCCTCATCGGGCTTATCTTGTTGGCGATTGGTTTGTATTTTTTCTTTTCGCCGTATCTTGAAAATCGCCAGGCGGCACAACCGCCGGCTTTGCCAGCGTCGACCACGCCGACCTTTCCCAAGCCAGCAAATAAGCCGGTGGTGGTCCCAGCAACGCCGAGTGGTACACCGACACCCGTCGCTGATCTGTCGGATGTGGCAAAGCTGCGGATGCTTGAAAATAAGGCACGGACCGTGGTGGAGCGGGTGGGTTCGGGATCAAACAATACTGGGTTTTTGGGATATGAAGATGTGGCGTTGGATTTTACCTCGGCAGGTCAAGCTGTGTTAAAGGCCGAGCAGGCGAAGTTGGTGGCAGAACATCCGGCGCGCGCGGCGAGCTTTGGAATCTCGACACGGGTGGTGTCATCGCATATTCGTGATGCCAAGTGGGGAGATGCCAGTATATTGGCTACGGTGCAAGCGATTCAAAGTGAAGATGCTGGGAATGCACGGATTCCTACCAAGAGCTTGGGAAAGAAAATTGAAGTGACGTTTTTGAAACAAGCTGATGGTTTGTATCTCATTGAAAGTTTGACGTGGACCGAATTGCCGCTCTAAAAAAATATATGTTGGAGACGTTGCTGGATGTGTTGTTTCCAGCTGTGTGTGTTTCGTGTGCAGAAAGTGGGGAGTGGTGGTGTGGGGGCTGTCGTTCTCGCAGTGAAATGTTGGCGGTGGATTCATTGCTTGATGACCTCACGGGATTTTGTGCGGTGGGATATTATCATGATCCAATTTTGCGCAGCGCGATTCATGCGTTGAAATATAGGGGTGCGCGTTGTTTGTTGCCGGCGATGCGGATGCAGCTGGAACGGTGGTTGGCGCGGAGGTTGTCTGAGGTTGCTTGGAAGCATGAAACCAGCCTGGGAGTGCAGTTTTTGCCGTCTACGCCTTCACGGGTGCGAGAACGAGGATTTGATCAAGCTCAACTGATTGCGGCGCTGGTGCGAGAACTGGCCGCGCCCCAGGCTGGTAGTATGGATGTGCTTGGTCGGAATGAGGGCATTACGCACCAGGCTTCATTGGAGCATGGAGCTTTGCGCGCGGCGAATGTCGCCGAAGCGTTTTATTTGAAAGGAGATGGTGGTTTGCCGTCGGCGATCGTATTGGTGGATGATGTGGTGACAACGGGCGCAACCATGCGGGAGGCGGCCAGGTTATTTCGTTTGGCTGGGGTGGAACGGGTGTATGGATTTGCGCTGGCCTTGGGGAATTGAGCGAGCTTGAAACTTATCGCAGTGGCTGTTACGCTGGCGACGTTCCGATGGCATCATCGGGCAAACGACCATGGAGAGGTGGCTGAGTGGTCTAAAGCAACAGACTTGAAATCTGTCGATGCCGTAAGGTATCCGCGAGTTCGAATCCCGCCCTCTCCGCCATGACAATTTTGTATTCGCAGACTCGAGGGTTTTGAAGCGTTCGAGATCGGTGTGGTACGATTGTGACCAGCAAAACCGTCCGTAAGGGCGGTTTTGTGTTATTATGGTCTTTAGTATGCAGGAATCCATGATGAATACGACCTATGGCTGGTATGCGAGTTTGTTGAAGCCAAGTTGGGCGCCACCGAGTTGGGTGTTTGGGCCGGTGTGGACGATATTGTATTCTGTGATTGCAGTGACGTTTGGGACGGTAGTGTACCGGGCGGCGACGGGGAAGTTGTCGTGGATGGTGGCGGCGCCCTTTGTGTTGAATTTGATGTTTAATGCGGCGTTTACACCGTTGCAGTTTGGGTTGCAGAATAATTTCTTGGCCGCAGTTGATATTATTTTTGTGCTTGGGACCTTGGTATGGGCGATGGTGATGATTTACCCGTCTGCGCCGTGGATTGTGTATGCAAATATTCCGTACTTGTTATGGGTGTCTTTTGCGACGGTGCTGCAATTGACCATTACCTACTTGAATCGGTAACTGTATGGGGAAATGGGTGACGGTGAATGACAAGCTGCAGCAGAAGTATCGATATCAAATTACGGAGCCAGTCGGGAAACATTTTGATCCGGAGTTTCGCCCGAGTTTGACGCC
>JAYVTL010000092.1:0-8705 GCA_043788845.1 Candidatus Uhrbacteria bacterium | reverse complement strand
ATTCCATTATCCCAAATGCATCCACCCGCCATCCGCCCTACCGATTTTATTCGCTTTGGATCATCAAGTTCTGTAGCATCGGTCATTGAATTTGGCGATTATGAATGTGCAGATTGCAAAATTGTCAACCGTGTCATCCAAAACGTCCTGCCGCGCTATAATGGACGCATCCGTTTTATTTGGCGAGATCTGCCAATCGAAGCACGCCACCCCAAAGCACTCGAAGCCGCAGTCTTCGCACAATGCGCAGGTGAACAAAGTGCTTTTTGGGAAGCGCACGACGCCCTACTCGCCGCAGAAAATATTTCTGAAATAACATTTTCTACAATCGCACGGCAATTGCAACTCGATACCCAAGCCCTAAACGCTTGTCGTCACGATGCCACGCGCATCCAACGCATCCGCACCGAAGTTGAATTTGCAAAAAGCGATGGCGTCAGTGGTGCCCCACTGGTCTTTATTGGTACCACCGCCCGTTATGGTGCTTTCAGCGAACAAGATCTTGATCAAGAGATCAAGAAGTTTATTGGAAACTAATGTCTCGACGTTTATCTCGCTCTAAAATCTGGCACGGCTTAGGAGGAGCCGCGCTTTTCACCGTCCAACTGCTCATTGCCTCATCTGCGTTCGCCAGTGCGACGACCTTATGTTGCGTCTGCAAATACGGACCCGGCGAAGGCGCCTGCCTTACCACCCAAAAATTTCCAAGCTGCGGCAACCTCTCATCTGTAAGTAAAAATCCTCTCGTACAAAATTTCGTCTGTTTCCCCATCTCGGATGCCGAATGCAAAAAATCAAATCCCGGCGACAAAGGACTATGCGCCAATGATCCCGTTGACTCTGAATCTTTTGCTGGCCTCAAAGAACCCGAAGGTCGCAATATTGCTGGCGCACCACACCTAGGAATTCCTATCCCAGGTCTAAGGTTTGCTGACAATATCAGAAGCCAGGGCGGTTACTATACTGTTCCTTGGCTCCGACAATATATCGCCGCGGTATACCGCTATCTCGTCGGCGCCTCGGTCATTGCAGCGGCCATCATGGTTACCTATGGAGGTTTTTTGTATTTAGTTGGAGGCACCATCAGCGAAGGCACGATCGGCAAAGGACGAACCATTATTCAAGATGCCATCGTCGGTCTGTTATTTCTGCTTGGTGCCTATGGCTTGCTCCGCACCCTCAATCCAAACTTGGTCAATATTCAAGGCTTGAAAATCAAACAAATCACCACCGTCACCCGCGCACTCGAAACCGTAAACGCCGACATGCCACCCGCTCCCGGCGAACCCAATGGCGACTTCATGGCCTCGCTCGGTGTCACCACCGATGACACCGCTAGCCTCATCCCCAAAGACAATCAAGACCAACCCCCTCCAGCTGACACCCCAGAACCACCCAAACCGCCAGCTGATGCCTCGGTACCCCCTCCTACCCCAACCAACACCGACTGCAATCCAAAAGATAAAGTCCCTTATTTTGCACAAGGCCAAGCCCCATGGGGCAATAAACCCCTCGGTAATAAGGCGGTCTGCACCGGCAATGATATTAAAACCCAGGGCGATGAATCCAACGCATCCTGCTGCCAAGCCTATGGTTTTTCAGCTTGTGGCCCAACCGCACTAGCCATGGTACTCAAAGCCTATGGCGAAGATGTCACCCCACAAACCATCGGTGATATCGCCGTAGCCGGCGGTTTGCGCAATTGTAATTCAGGCGGCGTCAGCCCCAATGGCGTTATTAAAACCGGTCGTTTTCCCAACTATACCGTCGATTACAGCCTCGACTCCAACTACGATCCAAAAAAACCAATCAAAGAAATTGGCAAAAAAAATATCGAAGCGCTCGACACCGCCCTCAAAGCAGGCAAACCCGTCATCGTACTTTGCCAAGGCTGCCGCGTCAGCAATCCTAAAAATAAAAACAATGCCGGAGCATCATATTCCTTCAAAGGCCATTTCATGCTGCTCACCGGTCTCGATGCCGACAATAATTACACCCTCAATGATCCAAGTCGTTCTAATTATCAAACGATTTCTCGCAAACAAATCACCGGCCCAACCACCTCGCTGATCTATATCAGAAAAACCGATGATACTCCGATAAGTATATGCAAATGAGCTATAGTATTCAAAGCATGTCTAGATTTCATAACCATTTACTCTTTAGTGTATTCAATATCCTGAACGTAGTAGTCATTTTATTTTTTATAATACATGCCCCACATGCATCTGCAGAATCACTCTGTTGCAAATGCACAACATCTGTTGGTAATAAAAGTGGGACTCTTTGTCTACAAAGCAATCTCGCAACAAGTTGCGACGTTATCAATCAAGGAATAGCCTATGGTAAATACGTTGATTGTAGCGGAGGTAAAATTACTTCAGCGCAATGCAAAACAGTGTTCGACAATGGCATATGTGGGTACATACAAGACGCAGACACCAACTATAAACTTATTCAAGGCGAAACCTCCGTCGACGCAGGAATTACACCCCATTTAAACATACCCATACCAGGTCTTGCATTTGCAGAGAATCTGCAAGCAAGCGGAGGGTTGGTTAAAGTTCCCTATTTGGCTCAATACATATCTGCAATATATAAATATATGACCGGCCTTGCCATCATCACTGCAGCGATCATGATGACCTGGGGTGGTTTTCTATATATAACCGGTGAAACAGCAGGAACAATCTCTCAAGCTAAGCAAATATTTTCAGATTCATTAATAGGCTTTGTTATCGTTGTCTCTGCTTATACACTGCTTAAAACCATAAACCCTGCACTTATAAAGCCAGGAACTTTAGACATCAAACAAATACAAGGAGCATTCTTAAGTGCAGAGGCTGAATTTAAACGCGTTCAAGAAGCCGCAACTGTTCCTACCCAAAGCCCAACACCAATTCCAGCCACCGTTGTCGTTGGCGGCCCCTCGTCTGGTGTCCCCCCAGTCACAATCACACCAGCACCAATCCAACCAAACCAAAAACCAGGAGCAATCATTAAAAATAGTAAAGGCGAATTTATTGCCCAAGGAGCCTGTCCTCAAGACATGAAAAGTATTATTTACAGCTCGGGTTACGAACAAAAAACCAAAGCTCATGTTCAATCTTTTTGCATGGATACATACGAAGCTCCAAATATCCCAGGCACTAAACCTTTTAACGGCGTTATCGACTGGGAAGCTGACTGGTACTGTAATGAACATGGAAAACGCTTATGCACTTCAAATGAATGGACGCGCGCATGTCTGGGTCCAGCCGGAACAAACACCTATGGCTACGGACCAAAATACACACCAGGCCTATGGGTAAGTGCAAAAACTCCTGACACCTATGCGGTCGCACATGGTGTAGATAAACCAGCTCCTTGTAATTACGATTCTCCAACAAAAAATGCACCAAAAAACTCCGCCATTCATGGTTTGGACCTTTTTATTAAAACCCCCGATAAAAATAGCTTAAATCCCTCCGATGAAGTGCTCGCTGATCCAAAAATTAAATTAAAATACGATGCACTAAAAACCGATCTTGCAAGAGTATCAAACGCTGAACCGAGCGGTGCTCGTTCGCAATGCATCACCGAAGAAGGTATCTATGACATGACAGGAAATGTCCAAGAGATTATCGTAAAAAATGACTCTGCCGAACTCAATACAGAACAACGCGTTGCCAAAGGACCAGGACCACAAGGAAAAGCCTATAGCTGGGCAGGTTTTTATTGGGATCCAATTGCCCACCTCGCAAATACAGCGGCTGAACCAACTTGTAATGTCCGTTGGGGCGGACCACACGCGGTAAACTGGCGTGGTTGGGAAAATGGCTTCCGTTGCTGTCTCGATCTAGACACCTCAGCCATCCCTCCAGCAGGAATCACACCAGGCGCTAAACCAGCAGCAGTCGATGCAAAAGATCAAGTCTTAGACACAGGCTCCCAAGGAAACGATGAATAATTCACTTCCCACATGTTTTATCACTGGCTGTTCGAACTGCCATCGCACCAGGAAATTCACATTCAGCACAATCGGAGCCATACACGCCTTGATAATCGAAATGCCAAACTTCTTGACACATATGTCTGAAACCAGCCGAAGCCATAATCTTTTCGAGAGTGTGCAAATTATCTTCACCTAAAGCTTTTTGAATTTCAACCTGCTGACAAATAGCACCAATCAAAGTTAACTGCCTAACTTTCCCAGCATCCTCCACTCGAAACAAACCAATATCCACGGCTACCGCAAGCTGATGAGGAGAATTACCAGGTGTCGCCATGCCTTTTGGACTGCCCGAATCCGCTATACGCTGACACCAATTCGATGCCTGAGTTTGTGTAGTTCGCGTTCCATCACCAATGGCTAAAAAATACCCTTGTTTTTTTGCTTCTTCTCCAGCACGAATCAAGCCATCACGTGCCTCGGGTCGAAAAATCATTGATCCCTTCATACGATTCACCATGCCAGGTTTCGCACTTGGACCAGACAAAACAATCGAGAAATACTTAGTACCATCACAGCCTTTGGGGTTCGAACAGTATGAAGGCGGAACAAAAGTGAGACCTTTTTGTGTAATCTGCTCGCCTACGGTTGCTGGAAAATCAGGAAAACCAACTAATTCCTCAGGCGTAGGAAATCCTTTGATGGCATAATCTTTCGCTGCACAAAAACGTGCCTGACAGGCTTCAAATCCAGAACAAACACCCGGCGGCAATGGATAAGTTGGAGTTGCTGAGCAATTTTTTCCTACATTCGGTTTATCAATACCGTTACTGAGCTGAGCTGGCGGACCCGACTGCGCTGGTGGCGTCTGCCCACCTTCGCCGGGAGGAACGGTCGGAGGAGGTGTTAGCGGGGGGGTATTAGTTTTTGGCTCAGTGGCCGGCCCAACTGCCGGGTTATCCCAAGGTTTCATGTTTTCAAGTGGTACGCCATCTAAATCATTCGCATGACTAAAATAAACGGGGTCAATCACCTTCACTGACAACGGCTGAAAATAAATAAAAGGCGAAGTTTTATTTCCTGAAATCGTAGCTAATATCTGATAAGCGGAAAACACTAAAACCATACCAATTAAGGCATCAATAACTATTTCTTTCCCCTGCGTGATACTTGAAATTGAACCTCCAATAACATACAAAAAGCCACCGTACACAATCATGATCGCAGCAACGATAACACTCACACCAACCATATATTTATATATACCAGTCACATAAGCCGCAAAAAAAGGCACTTGAACCGAACCATTTGTTTTTACAATTGGGTAACGAGATAAATCCAAACCCGGAATCGGAACTCCTAACTGCGGGACAGTATATGATTCAGTTGCTTGTGCCGAAACGGCAAGAGGAACACAAGCACTACCAACCAGGCTAACAAAACTCACCAAGAAAAACGCAGAACACGATAAATACGAAAAAAAACCAACAACACGAGGAAGCGCCATAATATTGGCCTAGTATACATGGTAAAACATGCTCTCGCAAAAAAGAATCGTAAGAGATACTATAGTATAAATCTTACGAACTTTCATTTTCAGGATGCTAAAAGTTATCTCATCAATAAAAAAATTCCTACCCCGATCGCAACCAGTGCATTTTGTGTATATTTGGGCTACACGAATTAATCCTATGCGCTCTTTTTTCTCCCGCCTCTTTCTCGCCTGCGCTCTTGTTTTTTGTATCGCCTCACCCGTTCTCGCCGAAGACCCACCGCAAAAATTTGAAGCCGTGCTAACTGATAAAGCTTTTGAGAATGCACAAGAATGTTCCAAGCAAAGCAAGCCCGGACAAAAAGCTAGTTGCAATTGGCTAAGTGACGAATGTGAACCCATCCAAGAAAAAATGGGGAGCTGTCCGATTGGTGTTGGTTTTAGCCCACCCGCCTGCTGTCGTAACCTCCTCACCACCGACAGCGCCGCCGCTGCCGCCAAAGAAGCCGGTGCCACTGAATTCAAACCCATCATCCCAAATTTAAATGTCTCCATTCCCGGTTTAAATTTTGGCACACCCACCCTCGACGGCGCACAAAAAGCAAAAATCCCGTACCTCGCACAATACATCGCTGCCGTTTACAAATATCTGACCGGCGTCGCGGTCATCGCCGCGGCGGTCATGCTCACCTGGGGCGGCTTCCTCTATATTAGCGGTGAAACTACCGGCAAAATTTCTGAAGCCAAAGATATTATTCAAGATGCCTTGATTGGATTATTTTTGGTCATTGGTGCCTTCACAATTTTAGGCACCATTAATTACAACCTAGTTGGAACATTAAAAACCGTGAACGTACAAATTGTTCTCAAGGAACAAGTAAATCTTAAAACGATCGATGTCAAAAAATATAAAGAAATCATCTCCACCGCACCGTCAGAAAATCCCGGTGGCGAATTAACTCCCCCTCCAGCCACCCCAGGCGAACCTCCGCCACCCGAAGGCACACCACCACCAGCATCATCCGGCGAAGGCTGCACCTTCGCCATGAACTCGCTCGGGATTCCCACCAAGCAATCTATTTATCAGTGCGCGATCAAACTCTCAAATGACGCGGGTCTGCATCCCTGTTTCGCCGTCGTCGCCCTCAACAATGAAAGCTGGGATGGCTTACCGAATGCCATCGGTTATGACGAAAATGCTGGATTCTTAGGTACATATCCCAACTTTCAACCCGTCGGTGCACGTCGTGCTTTTTTGCGCGGGCGTCGCTATAGCCATCCAAAAAACGGGAGCTCCAGCTTTCCAGCCAGCATGGAAGAATTTCCCAGCAAATGCATCAGTCGTGAGTTTGGAAAGAATGGCACGGATGAACTGAACGATGACGAAGTGGCTCAAGTCAAAAAATGCATCGACATTTCGAAACGCCAATCTTCGGAATGGTTAAACAACGATGACACTGGTCTCGACCCAGCGCGTGACGACCTAGGTCTTGACTGGAGTTATTCGCGCGGCATCGGTTTAACCCAAGCCACTATTTTTGGCAAAAGCCAGTGGTGTGCTGGCGGCGTTCCTTCGCTCAAAATTACCCGCAAAGGAAATACCAGTTGCTATACCGTCAAACAATTATTTAATCCGTACGAAAATCTCAAAGCCGGTATCAGTATCTTGCAAGGCTGCGGCGCCAAACCAAACTCAAACTACGGAGCCGTCTGGGGTTGTTATGCTGGCGGACAAAGTGACAACTCATCGGGCCGTGCCGGTGCCACCGCTGCCTGCATCCAACGCTTTGGCCAAAATCCACTCGGCGCCATGAAAGGTGCCACCATCTGCCGTGGCGACCTCCCATTGTCGCGCACCGCCTGCCGTGCAAAAGTAGCCGAGATCCAAGCAGCCAATGCCGCTTTGCCCAAAGAACAAAAGGATCAAGCCCAGTCACTCCCACAGTGTGAAATCGGCTGTTTCGATTCTCGGTACCCCATCAAACAATCCCAAATTACCAAATAATATGGCCAAAGCTCCAGCTTCTGTTTTTACCTGCGCAGATTGTGACGCCCAATTCCCCAAATGGGCTGGCCGCTGCGAAGCTTGCGGTCATTGGGGCACCTTGAGCGAAGGTCCGGGAGTCGCCACCGCCACCAACCAAACCCGCATACCCAAAGGCAAACCCGGCAAACTCGAAGCTTTTGCCGATGCGCGCATCATCGCCGCTCCACGCACCGCTACCGGCATGCAATTTTTAGATACCGTGCTTGCAGGTGGACTTGTCAGCGGATCCGTCACCTTGATTGCCGGTGAACCGGGCATTGGAAAATCAACCATGCTCGCGCAACTCGCATTGACTCTCGCAAAATCAGGCAAGCGCATTGCCTATGTCACCGGCGAAGAATCCCCAGCCCAAGTACGCAATCGCCTCGAGCGTTTGATGCCAAAGATTCCGGCCACACTCTTTTTTTTGGACATGATGGATGCGGGCACCATTGCCGCCACCATTGAATCAGAAAAACCAGAACTCACCATTGTCGATTCCATCCAAGCCGTACACACCGACAATGCCAATGGCGAAGCCGGCAGCGTCGCCCAAGTCAAAGCTTGTGCCGCAATTCTTGCGAGCGCGGCCAAGACCACAAATCTTCCACTCATCTTGGTTGGCCAAGTCACCAAAGAAGGCGATGTCGCCGGTCCACGCGTGCTCGAGCATCTCGTAGACACGGTTTTGTTTCTTGAAGGCGACAGCCATCATCGCTACCGATTATTGCGTGCCCTCAAACATCGCTTTGGCCCAACTGATGAAGTCGCCATTCTCGCCATGACCGGCGCTGGTCTTGAACCCGTTGATGATCCTTCAGAAGAACTCTTGCGAGATCGTGCACAAAACACTTCAGGCTCAGCCGTCAGCTGTTTAATTGAAGGTCATCGGCCAATGCTGATTGAACTCCAAGCCTTGGTCTCCCCGGCCGGCTATGGCACACCCGTGCGTCGCGCCACCGGCGTCGACACGGCGCGCCTCGGCATTCTGCTGGCTGTTCTTGCCAAACGCGCCGGGATTTTTGCGCTCGACAAAGATGTCTATGCCAATGCCGCCGGTGGTCTTGATGCACGCGATCCGAGTGTGGATCTCGCCGTGGCTGCCGCCATCTCATCCGCGGTCAAAGATGTCGCTCTTGATCCTCGCCTTGGTTTCTTTGGAGAAATTGGTCTCGCCGGCGAACTCCGCCCCGTTGGTTTGCCAGAATTGCGCTTGAAAGAATTCCAACGCATGGGCTTCACCAAAGTCATTGCTC
>JAYVTL010000091.1:0-2434 GCA_043788845.1 Candidatus Uhrbacteria bacterium | reverse complement strand
GGTCGGGGCAATTCATGAATTGCCCCGACCGATATTGCCATGTTTGTCGTATTACCTGCCTAGATTATTGTCGGTCGAGGGGTTGGCGGCAGTGGCCGTGGTGGCGGTGCTGGTCGAGGGGGCTGCAGTGGGCGGGGTGATTGCACCAGCCGGGATGTCATTGGCGCAGGTCGCTGCGGGCGACGGATTTGACTGGCCATGATGCGCAAGGCACGCGCGAGAATGCGGTCGGAATTTTTATAGGAGGACACGCTGAAGACGGTTTGAGTGCGCACCCATTTGCCTTCGGTAATATGTTCGCGGCCAACAGGGACTTCTTCGCGTGATTTGAAATGTTCTTTGGCCTCTGGCGAGGCTTCTAGCAAAAAGAAATGGACGGTTTTTTGAACCACCGCGCCTTGGCGACGAAAGCGAAACGAGGTGCGACCAAGTGGAACAGGATTGCGTAAGCCAAACAGGCCAACTTCTTCGCCGCATTCGCGGATGGCGGTGTCAGGCAAGGCTTCACCGGGGTTTGGTTTGCCTTTGGGGAAGGTCCATTTGCCAAACATGTCCTTAATGAAGAAGATCTCGAGCGAGCCATTGCGACGACGAAAAATAATACCACCGGCAGAGATTTCTTGCCGGAAGCCTGCCGACTCATTATTTGGTCGGCGGAATGGCGGTCGTGCTGGTCGTCGGAAGGGCCGCTGGGGCTTTCCCGGTGAGGAGTTCGATGGCCTTGTCGAGTTGGGGGTCTCGGTTAGCATGGTAGTCGTCTTCGGTCCGATCGATCTGGATGTCGGGTTGGATGCCGATTTTGTTGATGGAACGGCCTTTTGGTGTCAGCCATTCTGCGATAGTAATTTTTACGGCGCTGTGATCGGGTAATTCTGTATAATCTTGGACTGAACCTTTGCCAAAGCTCTTCATGCCGATGAGCTTGCCCTTATTGGCGTCTTGCAAAGCACCGGCCACGATCTCGGACGCGGAGGCTGAACCTTGGTTGATGAGGATCATGGTTGGCATATTGGCCAAGCGCGCGGTGTGGGTACCATGATATTCCTCGACGATTTTTCCTTGGCGGCGTTCTGAGACCACCACGGCATCGCCGGTCCATTCACTCACCATGTCGATAGCGCGATCGAGATAACCGCCGGGGTCATTGCGCAAATCAAGCACCAAGCCTTTGACATCCTTGGTCAATATCTCTTCCACGGCCTTAGAGAACAATTCTTGGGTGTCTTGATTGAAGTGCGAGACTTCGAGCACGGCGATACCATCACGATATTTGACGGTGACACTTTTGACCACGATGGTGTCGCGGACGATGGAAATGTCTTGCGCATTGGGCGTGGTTTTTTCCTTGCCCTTGGCATCTTTTTCGACTTTGACACGACCAATGGACAAGACCACGGTGGTGCCCTTGGCGCCGCGAATCAACGAGACCGCTTTGTCGACGGCCATGTCGGTGGTGTCCTTGGCGTCGATTTTTAAGATGGCGTCACCAGCGCGCAAACCGGCGCGTTGCGCTGGAGAGTCTGGCAGTGGAGCAATCACCTGGAGTTGATTGTCCTTGATGCCGATTTCGGCACCGATACCTTCAAACTTTCCTTGCAATGATTGCGTGAATTCGGTGGCTGTCTTTGGTTCAAAGAACACGGTATACGGATCTTCCAATGAAGAGACGAGGCCGGTCATGGCGCCATACATCATCTTCTTTTCGTCGAGTGGCTGTTTGTAATAGCGACTCTTGAGTTGCTTCCACAGTTCCCAGAATTGCTTGAAGTCCCCTGGCTTGTCAACCAAACCCGCTGGTGGCATTGAGCCAATATCCGAGACCGTGGTGCTCGAAGTGGGGCTGAAGAGCGGCTGGGTGAGCTCGGCGACGGGCTTGGCGGCCCAAGTGCCGATGGCAAATGACAGCACAGAACAGACCAGCAGCGCGATAATCCATGAGGCGACTTGGGGCTTGGAAGGTGACGATGAAGACATGGCACAATGATAGCTTTCGCTAAGGTGCGCGTCAATGAACCAAAAATCGCGTCATTGGGGACAACTCGCAGCAAGATACGGTATACTCTGGCTCATGCGAACCGCTCCGTTTCACCGACGCATTTTGCCGTGGATTTTTTTTATTGTCTTTTTGGGCGTAGCGCCGGCCTTGATTTTTTATACCTCGGGCTATCGCTATGATACCAAGCGCGGCAAGGTGGAACGCAATGGGACGGTTATTATCGATTCGGTTCCCACCGGGGCGAGCTTGCAAATCGACGGACGTGCCACCACCGAAGTCACGCCCGTCACTTTGCAAAACGTGGCTCCTGGCTTGCACGCTTTTGCCGTGAGTAAAGCTGGCTATCATGGCTGGCAAAAAAGTCTAGATGTCCGTCCAGAACTCGTCACCTTTGCCGACCATATCCGTCTGTGGCGCGAGGCGACGCCGCAGTTTTTG